>LJUR01000266.1 GCA_001304105.1 Deltaproteobacteria bacterium SM23_61 | reverse complement strand
CGTCGATAATCGATTACCGGCCTCTCCTCCCCCACGGCCATTTCCTCTTCGAACCGGGAGAAAAAGTCCTGGGCGTAAAGGGAGATGAGAATGTTTTCCTTCAGGCTGAATTGAACTCTGACCCCCCCAAGGGATAGAGCCGTGGAAGACCGGGTGTAGGCCGGATCCCTTTCCACTACCGCCACCCGAAGCCCGGGGTCCAGTTTTAAAAGGTGATAGGCCACCGAGGAGCCCATCACTGCTCCGCCGATCACAACGACATCATAAGGTCTGTTCTTCATGGCTTGCTTTCGGAATCAGCTCCTTCTTGCGGACCTCGACCCCTTCAAAGGCCTGCCTCTGACTCCTAAATGTCCTAATTGAAGAAAAGTATAGCATTTTCCCCTCAATTTTAACCGGATTTTTGCCCCGGACCGAAAATCCGAACCGGCAACCCAAAGAAATCACCCCCTCCCTTCCCTCCCTGAAGCTGTGAAAAAATTTAGGCAGCGGGAAATTGGGGGGCCTGGGAGTGCCCGGGGAAGGGGAAATTTCCTTCCGCCAAAACAGGCGCTTATTTCTCCGTGGCCCGCTCGGTATCGAACTCACGGAAGCCTAAAAATCCTCTGTTTGGATTTATAAGAGTCTCCGCAAGTTGCCGACGTCGCTCTGCGGAAGACCGGGCATTGCTTCACGGCCCTGTATCTCCCGCCGGGTTTTGACGGCAGGAAATTTCCCCTTCTCCGGG
Organism: Deltaproteobacteria bacterium SM23_61; assembly: GCA_001304105.1. GTDB lineage: Bacteria > Desulfobacterota > SM23-61 > SM23-61 > SM23-61 > SM23-61. Next base: position 5,277 of record LJUR01000266.1, on the reverse strand, counting down.
CAACAGAAGAGGCCTTTGCCCCCCCGGTTCAATTTTTTCACAGCTTCCCTCCTCGAGGGGGAAGACTGGGGTCGGGGGATGCTGGACTATGCCCGAGGGCTCGAAAAGAATCGCTGAAGAGTTTTGAGGATCCGGACTGCCCGATGGCGGTAGGTATGAAGGGCAAGGACATGGGCCCTTGCTCGGTCCCCTCTTTCCATGGCTGTGGATCGAAGAACGATTCAATTTCCGGGGAAAATTCGGTCAGGACCGGACGGCCGCAGGCGCTGGCATCAAACATTCTCTGGGTGAGCCCTGTCCTGGCCTGGGGCTGGCGAATATCGAGGATAAACCCTCCTCCGTTGTACAGCCGACGAAGATCATCCCCGTAGGCAACTTTCCCCCGGTAAAGATCTGCCGTGATTTCATGCCACCCCTTATCGCCGAATACTCCCCCTTCTTCTCCGAAGATCCGCGATACAAGCTCCCGCCTTTTACGAATTCCCAGAGCATAAACCATCGCCTGAATCCAGAGGCGCGTGAGTGGATCATGGGGTAAGCTTTCCAGCCCTTTTCCGGTCCTCTTTTCAAGGTATTCCCGGGCAAGCCTGTGAGGAAAACGGCTCAAATCCCTCTTCCATATTTCCCACAGATTGGCAACGTCGTTTAAGAACCCCGGATCATTCCGAATGGCTTTATCCAGCATGGGGTTGGAGTGCGCCGTGGATCCCACAAATACTCCTTGCGGAAAAAGGAGAGAGAGCCCGGCCTGCGGATAGAAAAGCTCGGGATCAGAGGCCAAGGGAAGGTGAATGGGCGGAATTCCTTTCCATGAACCCTGAAGGCACATCTGGTTCGTGATCTCCCGGTCCCAGCAGAAAAGCACTGTCCGGGCAGGATTGCAGCACTCCGGAAAACCGTAGCCTTCCGGGTCATCCACAAACCATATGACCCAGGGAATTTGAAGAGTTTCCTGAATGTTTTTGACACTATTTTCTGAGGGTAAATAGAGCGGAAGGTCGAGGGTGAAAATAGCTGTTGGTTTCCCGGAGGCAAGGGATTTTAGCTCCGGAAGATTCTCTTCGCGCTGCGGGAACGGAAGCTCGAGCACCTCGATTCCCAGCGTGCGGAAAGCCCTGACCATGGAGGCATGAATGTATGGAATTACCAACCCATCGGGCCGGAAGGCGAGGATGCGTATTCTATTTTGTGTTGCTAAGAATTTGCCCGGCCCGGGGGCAAGGGCTTGGGGCTCAAAAACCATTAGGCACCTTCTGTTTCCGGGACCGGGCGGGCACAGCGTTAGAGTCAAGGGATCGGATTGATCCCCCGTAGGGGCGACCCAGCAGGGTGGCCAATGGCCCGCGGTTTTCTGCGGAAGTCAAGCTGTTCCCCTTTGAATTGGGCTCGCCCGGCCGATGCTTTTTGATCCCCAAGCCCTTGCCCCCGGGCCACAACTCAATAATCCCGGAGATGTCAACTCCGCATTCGATACGGAGCCCCGGCCCTAGGTAATCAGGCATTCCGGCGGTCGTCCCTCCAGAATGTCCCGGACCTGCCGGGAAACGGAATCCGACAGGCGGTCTCCCGCTTCCTGAGTGAGGGCCCCCATGTGGGGAGACAGGACCACATTCTCCTGTTTCGTCAAGGGGTGGCCGAAAGGCAGGGGTTCCGTGGCAAACACATCCAGGGCCGCGCCGCCCATTCGGCCGGCCCGGAGGGCTTCGATGAAAGCTTCCTCCTCGATCACTTTTCCCCGGGAAGTGTTCACCAGGACCATTCCCGGCTTCACCGCCGCCAGGGCGCGGGAGTCAAGCAGTTTTTCGGTTCTTGGTGTCAGGGGAACATGCAGGGTAACGACGTCCGAACGGGACAAGAGCTCGGCCAGAGGAGCCGACTCCACCCCCATCTGATTATAAAGCGAAGGATTAATAAATGGGTCATAACCCAATATTTTCATGTCGAAACCTTTTGCAATCCTGATCACCCTGGACCCAATCTGTCCCAACCCGATGACCCCCAGAGTTTTTCTCCATAATTCCTGCCCGGAAGTCCACTCCGGCAGGGCCCTGCCGGCCTTGACCCATTCCCCTTGCCTGACCCAGGGGTCGGCCCTATGAATCCTCCGCATCAGGGAAAGTAGGAGTCCGAAGGCCAGCTCCGCAACCGCCTGGGCATTTTCCCCCCGGCAGTTGCAGACTTTGATCCCCTTCTGGCTCAGGGCAAGGGCTTCAATATGGTCATACCCCGCCCCGTAGGCAATGACTCCTTTCAGGCCCGGGGCGCGGCCGAGCACCTGAAGGTTCACGGGAACATATTCTGAGACGATAACCTGGACGCTGGGCGACCCGCCGATTTTATCCGCCAGATCAACCCCGTCTTTGGCCTCAGCCCAGGCATATCCTCCCAGGGATGAAATCTCGGCCAGCGCTCTTTCCGACATGTAAAAACGGTCGGCCAGAACGACGGGTACCGCAATCTTCAAATTACCGGACATCATAGACGGCTCTCCCTCCCACTACAGTCTTTATCACCTTGATGTCGGGAATCGCCTCGGGCGGCGTCTGCAGGGGATCCTTGTCCAGGATTACCAGGTCTGCCGCCTTCCCCTCTTTCAGGGTCCCCCTCTCCCCTTCTTCGAAGGAAAAAAAGGCGGCCTCGCGGGTGTAGAGCGATACGGCCTGCTCGGCCGTCAGGCATTCCGTCGGGGCGAAGTCCTTCCCCTTTGCCGTTTTCCGGCATATGGCGTCCCGCAGTCCGATCAGCGGGTTGGGTTCGGCCACCGGGCAGTCCGAAGAAAAGCCCAACCGGATGCCCTTCTGCAAGAGGGTCCTGAAGCGGTACAGCTCCCGGGATCGAACCGGCCCGAAAGCTTCCATGAAACCATCGCCCAGAAGGGAGAAGAAGTTGGCCTGGCTGGAAATATACAGACCCAGCTCGGCCACCCGGTCAATCTGCCCGGCAGTTAGGTTTCCCGCATGGACGATCTGGTGGCGCAGGGGATTTCCCTTATCCACGGTTCTCTCGAAGGCTTTTAAAAGCATCTCCAGAGCCCGGTCCCCCTGGGCATGGACGGAGATCTGGTAGCCCGCCCGGTCGAATTTCTCGATCTCCCGGTTGATCCCCTTCTGGTCGTAGTTCAGGATTCCCCGGCCGGCGCCGGGGGGAAATTCATAGGCCTTCGACACCGCCGCCGTGCGGCTGCTCATACCGCCGTCCAGGAAGATCTTGATCGCCCCCACTTTGACCCACTCTGTTCCGAATCCCCGTTTGATGCCCGCAGCCAGGAGGGGGTCCGCCCACTGATTCAGGATGAAGGCATAGAGGCGGAAAGGGAATTTCCCTGCCGCTTCCGCATCCTGGTAAGTCCGGAGGGTCGCTGCATCGACAAAGGGATCATGAGCCCCCACGATGCCCAGCCGCTGGAAACGGGCGGCGCAGCGGGCCATCATTTCGATCCGCCCTCCCCGGTCATACTCGGCCATCATTTTGGAATAGATCGACGGCGTGGCGAAGAAAAGAGGCCCCATGAATGCCGACTCGCTCAGGATGCCGTCGGGATTGCCCTTTGCATCCCGGTGGATCACCCCTCCGGGCGGGTTGGGGGTTTTCCGGGTGAAGCCCAGTTCCTTGAGGGCGAGGGAGTTGACCACGCAACCATGGACGGAGACGTGCACCAGGCAGATGGGATGTTTCCTGGAGGCCCGGTCCAGGTCTTCCCGGGTCAGGTCCTTCTGATCGTCGAGGAGATAAGGGGCGTAGCCCCATCCCATGATCCATTTTCCGGGCTTGGTCTTCTGGGCCTGGGCCCGGAGGGCCTCCACCACATCCTCTCCCCTCCGGCACCCGGCTGCCGGGCGGCAGTCGGCCTGATCGGTCAGCAGCGCGTAGAGGCAAAAATGGCTGTGGGTGTCAATGAACCCGGGAAGAACGGTCTGGCCCTGCAGGTCGATCACGCTGGTTTCCGGACCGGCTAGCCTTTCCACTTCCTCATTTTTCCCGATCTTAAAGATTTTCCCGAACTGGACGCCCAGGGCCTCGGCCTTCGGAGAGGCCGGCTCCATGGTCAGGACGTTGCCGTCCTTGAAAAGGATCTCCATTTTCCCTCCTTCAACCGGATTCTGGATGCTGGATTCTGGACACAGGATGATGAGGTATTCTTTTATCAGAAAGGTATAAGCGGGTCAAGGCTGGAGTCAGAGACGAATGCGGCTTAATATTTCCGCATGCTGAAAACAGGATGGGAGAATGTACTTGTCCGCGATCCAGTCTCGTGTCCCTTAAATAATATGCACAAATTTCCAAGTGGAGCCGGGGGTCGGACTGACGGGCGCCGCCAAAATCCGGCGGGGGAAACCCTTCTTTCACCGCATCCCTGGGGTTCCGCAAAGGAACCCGGGCACAGAGGCTATGCCTTCGTAAGTACTCGGAAACCGAACCCTTCGGCAACATCCACAGTAAAATCTCCGTGAGATCCGGAGGAACCAACGCCTATTTTGGCAAGCGCATCAGTCTGATCCCCGGCTCCTAGCAGGCTTCGACTTTGTCGGCTTATTTCCGCGATACGACAGTATCTTTTTTTACATTCGGGGTTTGAATCGCCGGAGTCGCAGCGAGTTGCTCACCACGGAAACGGAACTCATGGCCATGGCCGCGGAGGCGATCATGGGGTTGAGGAGGATTCCCCAGAAGGGGTAGAGGATTCCGGCGGCGACGGGGATGCCCAGAACGTTGTAGAAGAAAGCCCAGAAGAGGTTCTGCCGGATCGTACGGATCGTCCTTTTGCTGAGTTGAATGGCAGACACTACCGCCCGCAGGTCTCCGGTGATCAGGGTGATGTCGGATGATTCCATGGCCACGTCGGTCCCGGTTCCAATGGCGATTCCCCCACCATGGCCACGATCTTCCCTTCTTCCTGCAGATTTTTTACCTGCCGGCTCTTTTCCCAGGGAAGAACTTCAGCAAGGACCCGTTCGATTCCCATTTGACCGGCTACCGCCTTCCCCGTGCGTTCATTGTCGCCGGTGATCATGATCACTTCCAGGCCCATCCGCTGCAGGGCTTCCACCGCCTCCCGGGAATGAGGCTTGAGCGTGTCAGCCACGGCCACGATCCCGGCCGCGGAATGATTTCTCGCCACCACCATGGGCGTCTTCCCTTCGCTGGCCAGGCGCTCCATTTCCCCCCGGAGGCCATTCAAGGCAACCCCTTTGTCCTCCATGAGCCTGAGGTTTCCGAGGAGAATCGGCTCCCCATCGATTTGGGCCCTGATTCCCTGCCCGGGAATGGCTTCAAAAC
>LJUR01000037.1 GCA_001304105.1 Deltaproteobacteria bacterium SM23_61 | reverse complement strand
GCCCGGACCATTGCCATCCAGCCCTGGGATCCCAAAGTGGCGGGGGAGATCGAAAAGGCCATCCAGAAATCGGATTTGGGGCTGATGCCGCTCAACGACGGGAAAGTGGTCCGGATTAATATCCCTCCCCTCACCGAAGAGCGGCGCAAGGAACTGGTCAAGGTGATCAAACGGATGGAGGAAGATTGCAAGGTGGCCCTCCGCAACCTTCGCCGGGAGGCCAACGAACAGATCAAGGGTGCCAAGAAAGACAAAGAGATCTCCGAAGACGATCAGTTCAAATACCAGGATGAAGTGCAGAAGTGGATCGATAAATCCATCCAAAAGAGCGAGGAGATCGCCAGGGCCAAGGAAAAAGAAGTGCTGGAAATATAAATCCCAAGCACCAATCCCGCGAAACGCGGGACCAAATCGCAAAGGAATTCCAACTTTCAGGGTTCGGGATTTTGGTCACTGGAGCTTATTGGGGTTTGCTACTTGGAATTTGATGCTGATTTGAATCGCCCATCCTGGTAAGAAATCACTTTCCCATTTCATCGGTCTAGGCCCAAATCAACAGAAAATATGCATCGTCTCGTCAAAGAAAAGCTTCCTCGCCATCTGGCCATCATCATGGACGGAAACGGGCGTTGGGCGGAAAAGCGGTCCCTGGACCGGGTGGAAGGGCATCGCCAGGGGGCGGAGTCGGTTCGCAGGATTGTTCGTGCTTCGCGGGAGATCGGGATCCCCTACCTGACCCTCTTTGCCTTCTCTTCCGAAAACTGGAGCCGGCCCCGGGTCGAGGTGGACGCCCTCATGTTCCTCCTCCGCAACTACCTGGAGACCGAACTCCAGGAAATGCTGGAGAACCAAATCCGGCTGGTGGCCATCGGGGACCTCGCCCGCCTGCCCCTGGAGGTCCAGACGGCCCTCCAGCAGACGGTGGAGAAGACAGCCCAGGGGAAGGGAATGACCCTTACCCTGGCTCTGAGCTATGGGGGAAGAGATGATATTCTCCAGGCCGTACGCAGAATCCTGTCCCACTGCCAGGAGGGAAATCTGAAACCGGAGGAGATAAACGAAGAGCTCTTCTCCAAATACCTCTGGACCCATAACCACCCGGGTCCGGACCTGCTCATCCGCACCAGCGGAGAGATGCGGATCAGCAATTTTTTCCTTTGGCAGCTGGCCTACACGGAAATATATTTTTCTCCAACCCTCTGGCCCGATTTCACCCGGGAGGAATTCATCCAGGCTCTCCTGAGCTACCAGAACCGGGAGCGGCGGTTCGGCCTCACCGGTGAGCAGGTCCGGGTGGGGGACGGGTGATTCCATGCACCTCAAACGATGGATATCGGGGCTGATTCTCGGGCCCAGCCTGATCCTGTTCATTGTTTTCGCCCCTCCCTGGCTCTTTCTTCTGTTTATCCTCCTGATGATTACCCTGGGCCTGCGGGAGTTCCATGGTTTCTCCCCGGTCCCGATGTCCCCCTGGGAAAAAGGAGCGGGCTTGATCCTGGCTTTGCTCCTGGCCGCCTCCCTCTATTCCCGGGATCCCCGCTGTTTCCTTTTCACCCTGGTTTTGGGCCTCTTATGGTTCTTGACCGGGGCTCTTTTCCAGCCGGAGGAATTTCCCCTCCGGGTGGAGAAAGCGGGCCGGCACCTGCTGGGCCTGCTCTACATCGCCCTCCTCCTGGCTCATTTTGTCCTCATGAGAAAGATGGATACGGGCAGGATTCTGATCCTTTTTACCCTGGTGGCGGTTTACTTCGGGGACACCACCGCTTTTTACATCGGCCGGGCTTATGGGAAAAGGAAGCTGGCTCCCCGGATCAGTCCTGGAAAGACCGTCGAGGGAGGCCTGGGCGCGGTGGCCGGCTCGGTCGCCGGTGCAGTCCTCTCCAAAATGCTCTTCTTTCCCCAGCTTCCGGTGGTCCACGCCCTGGTCCTGGGGGCGGCCGTGGGAGGAATCGGACAGATGGGGGACCTTTGGGAATCTCTGCTCAAGCGGAGCGCCCAGGTAAAGGATTCCGGAGCCCTCATTCCCGGCCATGGAGGGCTGCTGGATCGAATCGACAGCGTCCTCTTCGCCGCCCCGCTGGTTTACTATTATGCCTGGGCGATCGGAATACCATGAGCAAGGCGATACTGGATGCTAAATATTAGATACTGGATGCTGGATACTAGATGCTGGATGCTGGATACTTGATTCTGGATATTGAATCATGGAGATGGATATTGAATCATGGAGATTCAAATTGTCCAGCGAAGAGTCCATATCCGTACCCTCATATTTCATCTTTCATCTTTTATCCAGCATCCAGTATCCAGAATCTAGTATCTGGTATCTGGCATCTAAAATCTTTTGTTTATGAAAACCCTATCGATCCTCGGCTCCACCGGTTCTATCGGGGTCCAGACCCTGGAGATCGCCGCCCGGTATCCGGACCGGTTCCGGGTTGTGGCCCTGGCCGGCGGCAAGAACATTCGAAGAATGGAAGAGCAGATCAGGCACTTCCAGCCGGACCTGGCCTCGGTCGGGCATGAAGACCATGCCCGTAAGCTGCGGCAGAACCTTTCTTCTTTCCCGACCCGGATTCGTTCGGGGATCGAAGGGCTGATGGAGGTGGCGACCTTTCCGGAAGCCCGGATGGTTGTTTCCGCTCTGGTGGGCAGCGTGGGGCTTCTGCCCACGCTCGCCGCGGCGAAGGAAGGGAAACAGATCGCCATCGCCAACAAAGAGGCGCTGGTCATGGCCGGGGAGATCCTGGTCAAGGAAATCCGCGATCACGGCGCAAGTCTACTCCCCATCGACAGCGAGCACAGCGCCATCTTCCAGGTCCTGGCGGGGCACCGTAAGGAAGAGATCCGCAGGATCATTCTGACCGCTTCCGGTGGGCCTTTTCTGAACACCCCCCGCGAGGAACTGAAGCAGGTCACCCCCCGGCAGGCTCTGAATCATCCCCAGTGGCGCATGGGCAAAAAGGTGACCGTTGACAGCGCCTCCCTGATCAACAAGGGGCTAGAGGTGATCGAGGCCCGCTGGCTTTTCGGCGTTCCGGCAGAGCAGATCGAAGTCTTAATTCATCCCCAATCCATCGTTCATTCTATGATAGAATGTATTGATGGGTCAGTCATCGCGCAGATGGCCCTTCCGGACATGCGGGGGCCCATCGCCTATGCTCTCTCGTATCCCGAAAGGCTGGAGCTGCACCAGCCTCCCCTCAATTTGCCGGAAACCGGCCCTCTGACCTTCCAAGCGGTGGATGGGGAACGATTTCCGGCCCTGGGCCTGGCGTACCGGGCCCTGAGAACGGGTGGCACCATGCCCGCAGTTCTGAACGGGGCCAATGAAACGGCCGTGGAGGCCTTTCTGGAGGAGCGGATCGGATTCCTGCAGATTCCCCGTTTGATCGAGGAGACCATGGAACGGCACCAGACGAGGCAATTGATTTCCCTGGAAGACATTCTCCATGCTCACGCCTGGGCCCAGCAGGAGGCCCGGAAGATCATCAACCGAGGTAAACCGTGACCATCACGATCATTGCCACCATCGTTGTCTTGGGAGTTCTGATTTTTGTCCACGAGCTGGGCCATTTTCTGGCCGCCAAAGGGTCCCGGGTCGGGGTGCTCACCTTCTCTCTGGGCTTCGGTCCCAAGCTATTCGGGAAAAAGGTGGGGGAAACCCAGTACCAGGTTTCTATGGTTCCCCTGGGGGGTTACGTAAAAATGATCGGGGAAGAACCGGGGGAGAAGCTCCCTCCCGAGCTCCTTCCCAAGTCTTTCTCCGCCCAGCCGGTGGGACGGCGTCTGGGGATTGTCTTCGCCGGGCCTTTCTTCAACTTCCTCTTCGCCGTCGTCGCCTTCAGCGTCGCCTTCGTGGTGGGGCTGCCCACGCTCCTTCCGGAAGTGGGGGAAATCAAGCCGGACTTTCCGGCCTACCAAGCCGGGTTGAAGCCCGGGGACCGGATCCTGGAAGTCAACGGTTCCCCGGTAAAACGCTGGGAAGATCTGGCCAAAGTCATCCATGAGAGCAGTGACCGGCCTCTCCGACTCAAAATCGACCGGGAAAAAGAAACCATCCGGATTTCCGTCACCCCCCAGGCCTCCATCCAGAAGAACCTTTTCGGGGACGACGTGCGGGTCGGGTTGATCGGAATTTCCCCGTCCGGAAAAACTTTCATCGAACGGACCGATCCTTTTTCCGCCGTTTACCGGGCGGTCCTTCAATCCTGGAGGGTGACCGAACTCACCGTGGTGAGCATCTATAAGATCATCGAGGGAAAGATTTCCGCCAAGACCATTGGCGGCCCCATCCTCATCGCCCAGCTGGCCGGGCAGCAGGCCAAGGCCGGCTTCCTGAGCCTGGTCATCTTCATGGCCGTCATCAGCATCAACCTGGTCATCCTGAATATCCTGCCCATTCCGGTCCTGGACGGATGGCACCTTCTCATCTTTCTGCTGGAAGCCGTCATCGGCCGGCCGGTCAGCCTGAAAATCCGGGAACGGGCCCAGCAGATCGGGGTCTTTATCATCATCTTCATCATGCTGCTGGTCTTCTACAACGACATCACCCGGATCATCGGAGCCGAATAGAAAGATGCTCATTCTGGCGGTCGAAACCTCGACCTTCACCGGCAGCGTGGCTCTGGTGGAAGCATCGGTGGAAGGAGAGGCCTCCCCGAGCCTGCGGGTCATCGGGGAGACGACCCTGCAGGTCTCCGAAACCCACTCTTCCCGGTTGATGCCCACCATCGACCGCCTTCTCCGGGAAACTTCCCTGCCGATGCAAAAAGTCCAGGGAATCGCCCTGGGGCTGGGCCCCGGTTCCTTTACCGGCCTGCGGATCGCCGTCTCTACGGTCAAAGGATTGGCGTTCGCCCTTCAGGTGCCGGTCGTGGGAGTTCCCACGCTCGACGTGCTGGCGAACAATATCCGTTATGCCTCGACCCAGGTTTGCCCGGTGCTCGACGCCCGAAAAAAGGAAGTGTATGCGGCCCTCTTCCGAGGCGATGGGCAAGGAAATCTGAAGAAAGTAAGCGAGGATTGGGTTTTAAGCCCGGAGGACCTCTGCTCCCGGATCTCCGGAACAACGGTACTGGTGGGAAATGGGACCGAGGTTTACGGGGAGATTTTCAAAAAGAGGCTGGGTCCCCGGGCCCTCTTCGCTCCCCCGGAGCTATCCTTTCCCCGGGCGGTGCAGGTGGCCCGGTTGTGTCTTCCTGGTTTTCAGCGGGGAGAGACGCTGGACCTCTTTTCGTTTACTCCGATCTACGTCCGCCGCTCGGAGGCCGAAATAGAGGGTCACCGTGGTGCCTCTTTTCAACCGGCTGTCCACCCGGATTCTCCCCCGGTGCTCCTCCATCACCCGCCGAACAAAAGTCAGCCCCAGGCCCACTTGACTGGGGTGGGTGGAAAAGAAGGGTTCGAAGATCAGGTTCAGATTCTTCTTCGAAATCCCCTGTCCCCGGTCGACAACGGATACGCCCACATTATCCCCGTCATCAAAGAGGGACACGTCCACCACCTTTTTCACACCTGCCCGGTTCCTCGCCTGGATGGCCTCGAGGGAGTTTTGCAGGAGATGGGAGATCACCCGGTGGATCAATTCTCCATCGATGAAAAGCTGCCCATCCCCCTCCATGCGCCGGGTATCCACCCGAAAGGAGGCTTCCTTCTCCTGGGCCTTCTTGGAAAATTCCGGGAGGACCCGCTCGACCACATCCTGGATCCTTTCCTGCTGAAAGACCGGGCGGGGGATCCGGACGTATTCCTCCACCCGTTTCAGGATATTCTCCAGCCGGTGGGTTTGCTTTAGAATCTGGGTGAGCCAGGTTTGGCCTTTGGCCGAGGGGGATAAGTTTCTGGAAAGCCGTCTGCTGTATCCTCCGATGGAAGCGATGGGATTGCGGAACTGGTGGGAGATCTCCTCCACCAACCTGCCCAGGCTGGCCCATCTCTCCATCTCCAGCTTTTCCCTCTCCAGAACCTTCAGCCGTTGAATTTCCTGGAAAAAGAAGGTCAGAAAAATCTCTCCCCCTTCCTTGAAGGAAGAGGTGGAGAGATGGACAAAAATCTTGGTGCCGTCTTTCTGCTTCAGCAGGACTTCTCCCTCAAACCCGTTTTTGTAGCGGGTCATGAAAACGATATTCGGAAGAAAGTAGAGCAGATCCTCTTCCAGGAAGAGGAACCTCAGCCGCTGCCCCTCCAGTTCTTCCTTGGTGTATCCAAAGAAGAACTCCGCCTGCTGATTTACGTAGAGAATCCGGGTGTGAATATCCGTCAGGATGAAGGAAGCCGGAATGGAATCAATGAGTTTGGGCCTGCTTTTCAGGGTCTCCGCCATGATCGCCCCCTCTTCCCCGCAATCGATCGCCCCCTGTTTTTTCCCGGAGAGGCTTGGTGATTTGCCGCCCTTGAATCAACCTATTCTACCCTGCACCCCGAAAATTGCAAGATGGATATTGGAAAAACCCGATTCTCCTGGCGGCCTTGGATTCTATCACTCTTCTTTTCATCTTGATTTATGGGTCCCCGAAAAGTCAACCGAAAATTCCATTGCATTCTTGCCACTTTCCCTTTTGGCCAGGTGGGTCTAAGACCGATCCGCCGATTTCTCCTGCCAGTAGAAAAAGGGGAATAACCCGACTATAATAAAGAAAAAACCATTCACCGCAGAGGGCGCAGAGATTATCAAATATTCAAAAAGAATATGTGTTTATGTCCTTTATCAAGAAAAAGCCCGGCGATCTCTGCGTTCTCTGCGGTGATATACTTTGGGGAAAACATGGAAAAGGGCACTTCGAAAATCCGCGGGGTGATCTACGACTGCGACGGGGTCATCCTCGATTCCCTGGAGGCCAACCGATGGTTTTACTCCTCCTTTTGTGCCGCCCTGGGACGGGAGCCCCTAACGGAGGAGGAGCTTCGGTACGCCCACTCCCACACGGCCCGTGAAGCCATCCACCATATTTTTCGCGCCGACTCGGAAAAGGAACGGCTGGCCCTGGAACGGCTGGCCCGGATGGATCCGGAGGAGTCTGTGTCCCGCTTGAAACTGGAGCCCCATATCCTCCCCGCCCTGGAAGCCCTGAAGGCCAGGGGGGTTCGCCTGGCCATCAGTACGAGCCGTACGACCACTATGGGGTATATCCTGAAAAAATTCGCCCTGGGTTCTTTTTTCGAGCTCGTGGTCACCTCCCAGGATGTTCAAAACCCCAAGCCGCACCCTGAATCCATCGAAAAAATTCTTCAACACTTCCTTTTGGAAAAAGACGAGGTCTTCTTTGTGGGAGATTCGGAGACTGACCGGAGGGCTGCCCTTGCCGCAGGCGTGAAATTCATCGCCTACAAAAATGAGGAAATCCCCGCCTTCGCCAGCATCCAGGACCATCTGGCCATTCTGAATTTTCTTTAACCCCGCCTTTCCCTATTTTTGCTCAGGAAATTTTATAAAAGCCTCTGCGCTCTCCGAGGAGAAAGAAAAAATCAACCGCAGAGCACGCAGAGACCGCCGAGCTTTTTCCTTGTAAAGACAAAAAATAAAAATCATCCTATGGATATGGACTCCCCTTTGGCTTTCGATTCTCCGGGGATCGAGACAAGAGGTTGAACGAAGAGGAAGCGGAGAGCGCGGAGATCGTTCCTGGAAAGCCCTTGGAGGTTTTGGCCTTCCGGGCAGGGTGAGAAGGAGGGCTGCTTTTCCCCCCTGCATCCTGCCCCTGAGCTTTTGGCCATTTTGACCTCTGCGTACTCCACGATCTCTGCGGTTAAGTTCTTTATTTTCTCTCGGCGACGGCTTTGACCTGGGCGGTGAGGTTGATGAGGAAGGGCCTTTCCTCCTGGTTGATCACCTTCTTCTCGAGGTAGTCTTCCCGGAAGATTTTTTTAACCACCGCCTCTTGGTTTCCGCCCTGGGCCTTCAGTTCCGCGTCTATACGTTTCCCCAAAGCCAGGGTGGCCTGGATGGCCTTGGGAATCATGGCCTGGGCGTCGGCGGTCAGGGCATGAAAATGACCCAGCAGCAGGAGGTCCACCTCCAGGTTCTTCAGTTTCTCGAGCGAAGAAAGGTAATCGTTATAGCTGGAAAGGAAAACCGGGCGGACGTTGAAATTTCGGTCAAAGGTTCCCACAGCCTCCCCGCCGACCAGGGCTTTCAGCTCTGGCAGGTAATAACAGACGGTGTCCCGGGTGTGTCCGGGGGTGGCGATGACCTGGATCCGGGTGTCGTCTTCAAGCCTGATTTCCTCCCCGTCTTCCAGCGTCCGGTCCAATTCCAACCCCCGAAAGGTCACCTCCAGATCGCCCAACTGGGATTTCATCTTTTCCTCCATGGGCTTGCTCAGGCTCTGGATCAATTGGATGGCATTGGGCCTCTTGAGGATGTCGGCAGCCGCCTTTCCGGCAGCCACCTTCAGGCGGGGAAGATTCCTCTGGAGGAAGGGAGCGGAGCCGGCGTGGTCAAAATGGGAATGGGTGAGAAAAAGGTAAGTCAGCCGGTCGGGATCCCCGAGGTATTTTTTCAGGTCCTGGAGATAGAGAGGGCCCATGACGGTCATTCCCGAGTCGAAAAGGACCGGGGAATCTCCCCGGAGAAGGTAAGCAGGAAGCGCCGGGTTTCCCAGGGCGTAGAATTTTTCGGTGATTTTACCCTTGCTTTCTTTGATCATATCTTCTTCTTTCCATAATTGGACACGTAGGGGGCAATTCTCGTAGAGTCGAGTCTACGACATGAATTGCCCCAGCACCCCAATAGAATACTCAACCGCAGAGATCGCGGAGCACGCAGAGGTGGAAATGGCCAAATACCTGAGGCCAGGATGCAGGGGGGAAAAGCGGCCCTCTTTCCCACTCTTCCCGGAAGCTCAATAAGGCCTCGAGGGATTTTCCAGGAACGATCTCTGCGCTCTCTGCCCCCTCTTCGTTCATCCTATTGTCTTCAATCCTGGAGGACCGAATGGGAAAGAGGGACCCTTATCTATCTATAGAAGGATCTATTTTTTTTCTTTACCAAAGAAAAGCTCTGCGGTCTCTGCGTACTCTGCGGTTAATTTCTTCTTCAACCTTGGAGGGCGCAGAGACTTCCCGGCGGGTCGTCCCTACCCCTTGGCCATCTTCTCCAGAAGCTGTTCCGCCCGGACCGGGTTGAATGCCCCGCACTCGCAGCACTTGGCCATGATGTTGGCAGCCTTCTGGGGGGTCAACCTGCGCAGCTTGACGTATTCCACCATCTTGCGGATGAGGTTGAAGGAGACCATTCCGTGGCCGCACAGGCTGTTGACTTCCAGAATTTCCCGTTCGGGCAGCCGATCGATTGCCCCCCAAATCCCCAGGGAGTGCTCCACGCTGTGACGCTCGACCCCCGCCTTACGGCAGCATCCCTGGACCTCGTTTAGAAGACCGCTTACATTGATGGAGATTCCCAGGTCGGCCCGGATCAGCTCTTCGATGACTTTCTGAAGGGTGTCCAGGTCGGTAAAGACGGCCGCCGCCCCTTGCCCATCGCCCCGGTCGGCCAGGAATTTCTGGACCCCCACATCCTCCTGGAGAATGTTTCCCATGTCGCTGTCTCCCATGTTGACCGGGTTGTATTTCAGGCAGATGCGGATGAATTCCTGGATCTTGGGCCCCGATCCTTCCGAATTGATCCCTTTGGCCATGGTGCAGAAGATCACATAGTCATTCTTCAGGGTGCTCGCACTTCCTCTTCTGTGTAGCGTGTTGGTCATGGTCTAATCCTCCTTGAAAAAGGGCCGGCCCAGACCCAGGTTGGTCTTTCCGTTGGGGGAAAGGCGGCAGCCGGCTTTTCTCACCCATTCTTCATGGGGAGCGGACCCGTCCGGCAGGCATTTGGAGGAAACGCCCACGCTGAACACGGTATCGATTTCCCGCTGCACCCCCTCCAGCACTTTCAAGACCTCGGGGATCCTTTCCTGGCGGATTTTCATCTCGATGATCGCCGAAAGGACTTTTTCTCCGAGGACCTCTTCTTTCATCTTTCCGGTTTTCGGGTCGGCCATCAGCTGGGTCACGGGGTTCCGGGGTTCAAAGAACGGCTCCACCCGGGCCAAAGCGACGGCGACTTTTTCTACATCCCGAAACGTGGCTCCGATTCCCGGACGGCCCAGCTCCACGACGACTCCCGCCTCCCCTTTACGGATCCGTCCGGTCACATCGTTGCTCTTGATCTCCTCCGTGCCCCGGCCGCTCACGCCCGTTCCCGGGTGGACCGTCGTGGGGTCGCTGAAGGCGGCCCGAAGGCTGCGGGGCCATTCCAGCTGCGGCGGGGTCAGAGCGCCGGTGGGACAAACGTCCACCTCCGCCAGGTACCCCAGGCGAAACACCGAGAGGACCTTCCGGATGGCCCTCACGAACCAGGGCGAGTACCCCTCGTTGCGCAGGACCCGGTAGCAGGTATTGCACTCCACGCACTCGTCTTGGTTGACTGCGGATTTTCCGTCTTCCTCCAGGTAAATGGCTCCCATGGTGCAGACGGTGTGACAATTGCCGCAACCCACGCATTTATCTTTATCGATTTCCATAGCCGGAATGCCCCCGGAAAATGTGGAATGCGCCCTGAACCACGTTGGGTTCAGGGTCATGCCCTGAATGCCGCATGGCTCAGGGCAGCCCTGCACTCCAGGTAGTGCAGGGCGGAATGCTGAATAAGAAGATGCTGGATAGATTTGTCCTGATAACCTATCGGTTGACCTGGGGTAGGTTATGGGAAGCGAACCAGCAGGTTGTAAAAATTATAACCCGGAAGGCCCTTTTCTTCAATTCCAGATTCCGGATCAACTTGGGCCAGGGCTGAGGATTTGTCTGTTCAAATTCCCTTGACCCGCAATTCCCCTCTTTGCAGATTCAGCGCACCCCGAAGCAAGTTATCTGCGCCTTGACTCTATTCCCCCAATTCAGTAGACTTTGCCTAAAGCCTAAAGGAAATCTCTGTCTTCCATCGATAAGCCCAGCCCCCCCGGCCCGCCTTTCCTGAACGGGGAGTTGGGGGCGAGTGGGAAGTCTTGCCAGCCAGATCCGTGGATGAAAGGGACGAATTATGGCCAAAAGAGTTGCCATCGTCGGGGTGGCCCAGACCCGGCATGGGGGGGCCATTTCTTACACCATCCGGGAGATGGTTTACGAGGTGACCTTTCAGGTCCTGCTGCAGACCGGCCTGCGGCGGGAGGACCTGGGAACGATCATTTCCTCTTCATCAGACTTCTGGCAGGGAATGGGCTGCTCTGATTCCCTCCATTATGATGCCGCCGGGGCCTACCTGAAAAACTCACCCAAGGTGGATGAAGATTCGGCCATGGCCTTCATGTACGCCTTCATGCGCATGCTTTCCGGTCGCTATGAAACGGCTCTGGTGGTGGGGGTGACCAAGGGCTCTGAGGTTCCTCCTCCCCAGACCCTCACCCACCTTTACACGGATCCTTTCTTCCAGCGGCCCGTCGGGCTTGAGGAACCTGCCACCGCGGCCATGCAGGCCAACCTTTTCCTGGCCAGAAGTTCCATCACCGAGGAACACATCGCCCAGATTGCGGTGAAGAACCTGGGGAACGCTCTGCGCAATCCGCTGGCCCACCGGCGAAAGAAATTAAATGCCGAAGAGGTCTTGGCCTCCCCGGTTACGGCTTATCCTCTCCGGGAGCTGGAATGCGCTCCCTCTTCTGACGGGGCCTGTGCCGTTCTCCTGGCCTCGGAAGACAGGGCCGGCAAGCTCTGTCCCCAGCCGGTCTGGGTGGAGGGAGTGGCCTGGGGCAGTGACGGCCCCTACCTGGGGGACCGGGATCTCCTGCGGGGGGTTTTAAAAAAAGTGGCCAAGAAAGCCTATGAAATGGCGGGAATCAGCGATCCCCGCAGGGAAATATCGGTGGCCGAAGTTTGCGAGCCCTACGCCTCGCAGGAGCTTCTCTGGTATGAGGAGCTGGGGTTCTGCGGGGACGGGGAGGCGGGAAAATTCTTCGATGGAGGAACCACCCAAATGACCGGGAGACTCCCGGTGAACCCCTCCGGGGGCGTTCTATCGACGAATCCTTACGTAGCCCGCGGTCTGATCCGGATCGGGGAGGCGGCCCTGCAACTCATGGGCCGGGCCGGCGAACACCAGATCCCGGGGGCCAAGAGAGCCTTGGCCCACAGTGTTCATGGCCTGGCCGGGCAGTTTCACTCGGTGGTCATATTGAGAAACTAGTGTCGTGTCCCCAAAATAATAGGCATAAAATTGCACCTGGAGCCGAGGGTCGGACGGATGCGCGCCGCCAAAATCCGGCGGGATTAAAGTCTTCCTCCACGGCATCTCCGGGGTTCCGCAAAGGAACGCAGGCAGCGGGCTACGCCTTCGTAAGATCCGTAGGGGCGATTCATGAATCGCCCCTACATTGGCGGTATGCGTCGTAAAATCTCCGTTGGCTCCGGAGGAAGCAGCGCCTATTTTGGCAAGCGCAGCGGTCTGACTCTCGGCTCCTGGCACCAGGGTTCGATTTTGTCAGCTTATTTCTGGGAAACGACAGTAGTCTCCATATTATTTATTCCGGCTTGTCCGGAGTAGGGGGATAAGGACATGGGACGGTTGGTTGGCATCATCGGAACGGGGCAGACCCGGTGCGGCCGAAGGGATGACGTGAGTTATCCCGAACTGATCTACGAGGCGGTGAAAGCGGCCCTGGAGGATGCGGGCCTTGAGCCCCGGGATCTGGAAGCCGTGGTCTCGGGTTCCATGCCCCCTCCCATGGAAGGAATCAACGCTCCCCACCTGTACTGGGCCGATGCGCTCTGCGCCCGCGAGCGTCCATCCATGCGGGTGGCCACCTGCGGCTCGACGGGTATGTCCGTGGCCCATGCGGGTTATTACCACGTGGCCTCGGGCCTCTATGATGTCGTCCTGGCCCTGGGGGTGGAGAAGATGTACGAGGGGGAACCCCAGGGAACCATGACCACGGTGGCCGACCCTTTCTTCCAGCGCCCCTTTCTCGCCGGCGCCCCGGGCATCTTCTCCATGCAGGGCAATGCCTACATCCACCGCTACAACATCCCCGAGGACCGCATCCGCCAGGCAGCCGCACGGATCTCGGTGCGCAACCACACCGATGCCTTCGACAATCCCTACGCGCATATCAAAATAAAGATCACCGTGGAGGATGTGCTCCGGTCGCGCGTCATTGCCTACCCGACGCGCATCCTGGACGTTTGCCCAGCCTCCGACGGCGCCTGCGCGGTGATCTATGCCTCCGAAGAGATAGCCAAAAAGATGGGCAGAAAGGTCGCCTGGGTCAAAGGCGTGGGGTACGCCGGAGACGAACATTGGTTCGGGGACAGCGACAAGGTGGTCTGGGAGTCAGCCATCGTCGCCGCCCAAGAAGCCTATGAGATGGCCGGGATCCGGGATCCCCTCGAAGAGTTGGATGTGGCCGAGGTTTATAATCCCTTTACTTTCCAGGAGCTCCTTTTTTACGAGTGCTTTGGTTTTTGCGAGAAGGGTAAGGCAGTAGAATTGGTGGAGAGGGGAGTCGTGGAAAGGGGAGGAAAGCTACCCTGCGATCCCTCCGGGGGAGTTCTCTGCACCAACCCCATCGGAGCCACGGGCCTGCAGAGAGTGGCTGAGGCAGCCCTGCAGGTCACCGAAAAGGCTGGAGCCCACCAGATTTCCGGCGCCAAGACTGCTCTGGCCCATGCCATGGGGGGAATGGACCAGCTTAACGGACTGATGATCATCGCCGGGAACCCATAAGGAGGTAAGGAATGAGCCAGACCGAATATCCCGTAATGGAAGGAGTCATTTCCCTCCCTTACCGCTGGGCCTTGGGCCCGGTGAACGCCCGCTTCTTCGAAGAATTCAAACAGAAGCGCATCTTCGGCACCCGATGCCCGAAGTGCAGTCGCGTTCTGGTTCCGGCACGGAAGTTTTGCCCCCGCTGCTTCGTGGACACCGGCGAATGGGTACAGGTGAAAGATGAAGGGACTTTACGAACCTGGGCCTTCATCAGCTACTCCTACGTGGCCCAGCCCAAGGAGCCGCCCTACATTACCGCGGTCATCGACCTGGACGGGGCCGATGTGGGATTCTCCCATTATGTGGGCGGAGTGGATTTCTCCGACCTGGAGAAGATCAAGGCCCGAGTAAAAATCGGGATGCCCGTGCGGGCGGTGTGGAAGGAGAAGCGGGAAGGGAAGATTACGGACATCGAATATTTCGCCCCCGTGGGCTAAACCGTCAACCGATCTTCTTTTTGGGCAGACCTTTCTCCCAAGAGTTCGCCCCGCTCGGAGGGAAATCAAATGCCCATTCCAGATCTCACCTCCCTTTACTTACACCTTCGAACAGGCCCAGGACTGGAAAGCGGCTTGAAGCCTGGGGAAATTTTTTAACCCCTCATGGTCACCAAAGCCTCCTCACTGGCCAAATTAGCCCGTCCCGTTCTCACCCGGGTGTTCCCGAGAGAGCGACCCTTCGACCTCTTGGATCGCCTGCGCCAGCAGCCGGTGATCTGGATCTCCGGGCCTGCGGGGTGCGGCAAGACCACCTTGGCCTCCAGCTACATCGAAACCCGGCGGCTCCCCTGCTTGTGGTACCGACTCGATCGGGGGGACGGGGATGCCGCTACTTTTTTCTATTATCTTGCCCTGGCCGCCAGGAAAGTTTCCCCCCGGGTGAAGACACCGCTCCCTTTACTCACTCCGGAATATCTCCAGGGATTATCAACTTTCACCCTCCGGTATTTCGAAAATCTCTACCAGAGGCTGAGGCGCCCCTCCATCCTTGTCTTCGACAATTACCAGGAAGTGCCGCCCGAGGCCTATTTCCATGAGGTCATTCTCCAAGGCCTTTCCAACACGCCGGAGGGCATCAGCATCTTCCTCATCAGCCGCCAGGACCCCCCTGCGGGGTTGGTCCGCCTGGAGGCGAATCATCAAATGGGTTTTCTCCCATGGAGTGAGCTCCGTCTTACGCTGGAGGAATCCACGGGAATCGCCGCCGTGCGGTTTCCGGAGAAATTACCCCGCAAGAGCCTTCATCAGCTTCACAGTACCGCGGATGGGTGGGCAGCCGGGTTGATTCTCCTCCTGGAACGGTTGAAGCGCGAGAAGATGGACTTCAAGCAGATCGGCAAATTGGTGCGGGAAGAGATCTTCGATTATTTTTCCAAAGAAATCTTGAAACCCCTGGACCCGGAAACCCGCGATTTTCTCCTGAAGACAGCCCTTCTCCCCCAGATGACCGAAGGGATGGCTGAAAAGCTCACCGGACAGCCTCAGTCCGGACGGACGCTCGCCCGCCTGAACCGGGGAAATTATTTCATCGAGAAACGAGTCCTTGAGGAGCCCATTTACGGCTACCATCCTCTCTTTCAGGAATTTCTCCTCTCTCAAGCCCAAGAGACCTTGTCCGGGAAGGACTTTTCCTTCTTTAGACGTCAAGCTGCCGAGATTCTGGAAGACCATGGACAATTGGAGAGTGCGGTTCGCCTCCTCCAGGAAATCGGGGATTGGGAAACGCTGATCCAATTGATCCTCAAGCATGCCCCGGTCCTGCATGCCCAGGGCAGGTATTCCGTTTTAGTGGGATGGCTCCGAAGCCTTCCTCCTGGATGGATCGAAAGCCGCCCCTGGCTTGCCTACTGGATGGGATCCTGCCTTATGTTTGCCGACCCGGCCCAGAGCCGGCCTTACTTTGAGCAGGCCTACCGGCAATTGAGAAAAGAGAAGGACGCCGCCGGCATTTATATGGCCTGGTCGGGTATGATGGATGCGATCAATCTGGGTTACGGGTTCGAATCTTTCAGTGCCCTCGGCCGCCACCTCCAGGAGCTGGAAGAATTCCGACGGGATTACCCGGTTTTCCCTTCCGCGGCAATCGAGGCCCGAGTCGCCTCAGCGGTAGTTGCGGCGCTCACCCTCCGCCAGCCCAATCATCCCGAATTTGAGGCTTGGGCCGAAAGAGCCCTGCGGCTGGCCCAGGACCAAAGCGTGGTCAATATGAGAATTCAGTCCCTTTTCTTCCTGGCCTACTATCATCTTTACAGGGGGAACCGGGAAAAGGCGTTGCTCGCGATCAGTCAGCTGAGGCAAATGAGCCAATCTCCGCAGGCTTCAGCTTTCACCAAGATCATGACGAACATGGCCGAGGCTATGCATTGCTGCATCGGCGGTCTGAGCAGGGAGAGTATGAAAGCGGCCCAAACCGGGTTGGAGCTGTCGCAGAGGTCGGGGATCCTTTTTGCCTACCATGGGTTTCTCGCTTTTGCCGGTTTCGCCGCTTTTCAAATGAACGACCTGCAGGCGGGCCGTGGTTTTTTGAAACAAATGGCCTCCTGTGAGCGCAACCTCAAGCCTTTGGACACAACGTATTATTACCTGCTGAAGGCCAACGAAGCTCTGGTCAGCGGAGAGGATCGGCAGGCTTCCCTCCATGCTGATCTGGCTTTGAAAGAGGCCCTGGATGTAGGTTCTCCAGCACTGACGATCCGCTGTCAACTGGTGAAAGCGCGGGCCATGGCTGAAACCGGATTCCGGGCGGAAGCAGCGAAGCAGCTCAAGCAGGCCGCCGATCTTTCCAGGCAAATGAAAATCGGCTTTGGCGAATTCTGCTGCCTTTTTACCCGGGCTCAATTTGAATTTGATTGGGGAGAGGAAAAAACTGCCTGGATGACTCTCCGGAAGGCCCTCAGCCTGGGCAAAGAACGAGGGCTTATGGGTGTCTACATCGATCGTCCGGCTTCCACAGCCAGGGTATGCATGAAAGCTCTGGAAGCCGGAGTCGAGGTGGACTACATTCAGGAGATGATCCGTGAGCGGAACCTGGTGCCTGAACAGCCGCCGTGGCATCTGGAAAACTGGCCCTGGCCCCTGGAGATATTTACTTTGGGACGGTTTGCTATTCTAAAAGACGGGAAATTGATCCGCTTTACCCGAAAGGTTCAGCAAAAGCCGCTGGCCATGCTGAAAGCCCTGATCGCCTTGGGGGGCAAAGAGGTGGAAGAAGAGCAGATATCGGATATTCTCTGGCCCGAGGCAGATGGAGATATGGCCCATCAATCCTGGGCCACAACCTTGCATCGCCTCCGCCATTGGCTCGGGGAGGAAAAAGCCATTCAGCGTCACGAAGGCCGTCTGACCTTGGACGATACCCATTGCTGGGTTGACATGTGGGCATTCGAGCACCTCCTGGCACAGGCCGAGGCCCAGTGGAAGGAAGGCCGGAAGGATGGGGCCGTCAAACTCACCGAGAAAGCCGTTGAGCTGTACAAGGGTCCTTTCCTGGGTCAAAAGATCGAAGAACCCTGGGCCATGTCCCCAAGTGAGCGCCTGAGGAGCAAGTTCTTCCGGGGGGTGAAAAGGATAGGGCTCTTCTGCCAGGAACGGGAGGAATGGGAAAAAGCGATAGACGGTTATCAAAAGGGGCTGGAAGTGGATAATCTGGCCGAAGAGTTTTATCAAGGGCTCATGACCTGCTATCAACGACTGGGCAGGAGGTCCGAGGCCCTGTTGGTTTACAGCCGCTGTAAAAAAGCGCTCTCCACAGCTCTAGGGGTTAGCCCCTCCCCCAAAACCGAATCCATCCGCCAAGAAATCCTCTTTGACATTCAGGGAAATACTGAATCCGAGAGCAAATAAGCGAAGGATGAAATTGCCAGCTAAGATTCTATTCAATTTATTTGCTTTCTATGCTATGACTTGATCATTTTCCGGAAGGAGGTGAACGATGCTTTTTGAATACATTCAAAAGGCTTTAAAAAAAGCGGAAAATAAGCTATTGGATAACGGAACCTGGTTTGCAGAGATACCTGGATTCGAAGGTGTTTGGGCTAATGCCCAAACCGTCGAAGAATGCCGGATCGAACTCCAAGAAGTCTTGGAGGAATGGCTGGTTCTCAAAATAAGGGATCGCGACCCCATTCCGGAGGTCGAAGGAGCTGAAATCAGGATCAAAGAGGCGGCGGCGGTATAAATGCTGAAACCTCTTTCGCGGAAAGAACTCATCAGAAAATTAGGGCCCTCGGTTTTTCAGGCCCCTTTTCAGGTGGAAGACATCAATTTATGATCAAAAGCAGCCACAAAATTCGAATTCCTAACCCTCATTATACGGATATTGATGTGAGCCTGCTTAAAGAAATCCTAAGGCAAGCCGGCATATCTTCAACGGAATGGGAAGAAGTGTAATACTACCTTCTTTCCTTCGGGACCCCACCTTTTTCTCCCTCTTTTTTGGATTCTAATATATTAATTTTTATAAGCTTTTTAAGAATTTTCCCGCGGGTATTCCTTCGCCTCTTTCCCCTTCCGCCCATTGCTCTTCACCCTACCCTTCCATGCCTTTTCTTTTTTTCAATCCGTACTCTATTTGTACTTTCCCATGTGATAAGAAATCCCCAAAAACCTCCATTTCTTATTTTGAAATAAGGTTGATGACCCTGTAAAAAGTATTTTGGGTCGTCACCCCGGCGAAAGCCGGGGTTCAGAGCGGCTTGAAATAAATAGATTCCGGCTTTCGCCGGAATGACGAATTTTATTGAATTCCGACATTTTGCGGGATCATCAAGGGTAGGCGGAACAAAAGGCTATGCATAGGAGTTCCTGGCTATGAAAACCGTACTGGCCAGCTATGTGGTTCGTGTTTACCGATTTGCAAAGAACCAGCCCCACAACCTTGTGGGGGTCGTGGAAGAAGCAGGAGTCAAGGGGAAAAAGGCCTTTACCGGTTTAACCGAGCTCTGGGGCATTATTAGCTCTTCGAGAGCCGTGAGGGACGATAGAAAAACCGGGGGAAAAAAAATTTCAAACCACGGGAAAAGGACGTAGATTCCGAGACAACTCACGATATGCGATTTTTAGGAAGGGATTCGGCAAATTGCTTCAGAACCTACGTATCTTATCATGGAGTGCAGAGTTGAGAATCCGTTCAAAGCGTTAGCTCTGAAAGGAGGCTGCCATGAAGAAAAAACTTAAAATGCCCGAACGGCACCTCCCCGGGTCTTCGGCCTGAGGGAGGCGGACAAGATGCTCCATAAGTTTCGATAAAGCCAAATCCATGCAGCAAGCCCTTTATTTCGAAAGGAGGCCAATATGAAGAAGATAAGTGTGATCTTGATATCAGCAGTCTTTGTCTTGACCGGTTTTCTGCCCATGATCACAGAAGCCGGGGCGGAGAGCATGAATTTCAAGCTTGTCAGCATGATCGAAAAGAGAGAAAGGGTCAAAGTGACCCAAACGGAAGGCGTGATCATTGGCGTTTTGGACAGAAAAGGCCTGAGTTTTTTCGAGAACGGCGAGATTGCTACGACCTCGTGCAGAGGAACTTTTGATTCGAAAAAAGGGTGGCAGGGATATACTTCAATGATCTTTGAGGATGGTTCGACGCTCGTCCTGTATTGGAAGGGGCCCACAAGTCAATCCCGCCCAGCAGGCGGCAAGTACTGGCAGTATACGATGTCGGCTGAATACGTGGAAGGGACCGGGCGGTTTAAAGGGGTCCAGGGAAAAGGGACTTACACCGGCAGGGAGCCGCAGTGGGATGCGGATTATAAAGCCAAGGGCTTTACGTATTATCAGTTTACCGGTACCTATACCGTACCTCCAAAATAAACCTTATGCAGAAGTAAAGTTCCCGGCCATAAGCCTAAGATTGAGGGGTGGTATATTTTATCCTGCCCCTCAATCTTGCACATTTCTGCCATGTTCTTTTCATCGGACTTTCCCGGGAAGCAGTTTACCCAATGCCGGCTGATACTTGGAAATGCCCTGTTACTGCCATTACGGCGATCCTGATGCCCTTTTCACGCCGTGACTTGCCGTGCTGGTAAGATTGGACACTGAAAGCATGCCCCCTTTCCGCTGCTTATTCCTGATCTCCTCTGCGCTTTCCTTTCTCGAAAAGAGTCTGCCTCAGAACGGGAAGGACGGCCTTGTCCTTATCCGAACCCAATTCCTCTTTTACCTCGATCAGCTTTTCAAGGGAAAGGACCCTGAGCCGCATTTTGCCGATCTCGATTTCATCGGAATGCTCCAGCAGGTCCGGGTAGCTCTGTCCGGCTCCTATCGTCCCGAGAAGATCCAGGGGGCCAAAACGGGTCATAAGGAGCTGATGACCGGGAGAAGACAGGTGATCCTGCTTCGGCTTCAAACTTTGGTCCTGTCGGCCTCGATAGTAGGCGTCCAGTGCCTGCAGGGCCGGCAGTAGGCGAGCAAGATTCTCTTGAGTCCGGGAATGGACGATATCCAGGTCAAAGGTGGTTACCGGAGCCCCGTGAAGGACCCCACAAACGCCACCCACGATAATAAAATCCACTTTGTATTTGGAAAGGGTTTCGAGGATGGAATAAAAATCAGATGTTGGAGAGGTCACCTTTCAACCTCAGAATGGAACGAATGGTTTGCTGCAAAACCTCCAATCGTTCGGCAGGTGTCAAGGAGAGCATCCAGCGGATGAGGGTTACATCAACGCCGCTTTCGCTGTAGAGCGGCTCGCTTATGGGGGAAGAGCGTCTCAGTCTATTTTGGAAGTCCCGATTCTCTTTCACGTTGTCTCTGGCGCGGGGAAAAGATTGGTCATTGAACGAGCCTGCCAGATCATATACAAAACGAACGGAAAGATCAAGATGAAAGGGGTCGAAAGGGGTCAGAAAGGGGTCAAGTCAGCTCTTGACTCTTGATGATGATTGAAGTCAGATGACCGATCCTTGTCCGAATCTTTTCATCCTTTTTGACCAATTCCTCCATCCTCTCCACCACCCTGCTTACCGTGCTATACCGATCAATCCCAAATCCAACCCCAATCTCCTGAAGCGTATCCCCTCGAAGCTTCCGTGTGAGGTAAATGGCCACATTCCTTTTCCATCGAAGCCTACCTGCTGCCAAAAATCAACAACAAACAAAAAATAGGGAAATTTGGGGCGATTTTCCCTATGTCAGTTTACTGTCGGAGTCCGTGCTGTTCAATTTGAAGCCGATCTCTAGATATGAGGATTGAGGGTTGTTGATCTTTTGGGACTTTTTCACTTATTTCTGGGATCTTTTCGTTGCAATTACCAAAGATATTTTTTTTATACCATACACCTAAGATCTCATAAACAAGTTCACGAGTATAGGTGTATTCTGCAGGGCATCGCTTTCCAGTAAGATGCGATTCTGTTTCCCAATTAATATTGGGGTCGGCCTGGCAAATCCCAAAATGCAAATGCGGATCCCCGTCACCTACCCCGCTTAATCCAATAGTTTGGCCGGCATGGACCACGTCCCCGGTTTTGACGTGCATCTCATTCAGATGGGAATAAAAAACACAATCGATCGGATAGCCTTCATAAGAAAATTTTTTGTCCGGAATGATGTAGACAATATTCCCCACCCAATTACCTGCCCAACCCGCCCAAAGGACTTCCCCATCGAAAACAGCCAGGCAGGTTGTGTTAACCACCGCATGAAAATCAACTCCGTTGTCACTAATATCACTTCCCGAATCAACCCAGTCTCTCATCGTCCCGTAAATAGGCAGGCAATCGAAAACCGGTTTATCATTAAGAGGCCCTTCCGAAAAGGTGATTTCATTGGAGCGAAGGGGGGCCCGGTTTTCATTTGAAGAAAAGATTCCCTCGACATAAAATGTGTAAGTTTTGTCACATTCGTATCTATCAAAAAGATATCCCATTTCGGTTGGTGTGCTATCGTAACGCTTTAAGGCAAATTGCTTCCCATTGACATATATGAGGTATCTTATTAGTCTGCCTTCCATTTTCGAGGGATTATTCCATTTCAGCAAGACTGTGGATTGGCTGTTTCTATGAGCGCTCAGGTTCAACCCCAGGGTATCGCCGTGGATGGGAATATCTACCCGATGCCCAGCATCCGATCTCACTGTAATGGTCCCTTTGAAAGGCCCTATTTTTTGAGGAGCATTTACATAGCAGAAAACACCCTCCTCTTTGTTGCCACCCTTGGGAGAAAGGGTGAATTCGGATGGATAAAAAGCTTTGATCCATCGATCGTTGGAAGAAAGCCAAACTCGCATGCTGCAGCTGCCGGCATTTCTAATTGTTAGTCCGGTCGCCATGCCTTTCCCCCCGGCCAGGGTCCCCAAATCGATCTTCGTGGGCTGCACTCTCAAATGGAAATCCTTCACGTAGCCATTCACTCTTACGGTCGTCTTTTGAGGTTTGGACACGCCTAAAGTTTTCCAGGCCAGAGTAATGGTTTTTGTGAACCTTCCCAACCGCTTTGGGTATATTGTGGAAAAGGGAACTTTTATTCCTTTTCCTGGTCCAATCAAAATTTTTGGCACTTTTAATGCTTTTTGTAATTTGGACAACCATGGATTTGCTGCACGGGTTATGGATTGGTAAAGAAGCGTACCCCACCGAACAACCCGGTTGGGAACCAAGACTTATGGTGGAAGGGACCACCAAACCGCATCCTTTCCCATAGCTGGATTGCGCCCCCACCAGGCAAAAGAATACGCTGAGAAAAATGATGGCTTTCATCATGTGCCCCTTTCGAATGGAAAGGTTGAAAACGAAACCTCGAAGGGAAACGGAGTCTTTCTTTTCTCTCTTCCTGAAACAAAAGGCAATAATTTTTTTGAAGTGACAAGGGCCAGAATTTGCACCCTTAGGAGATTGACGGTCCCCGCTTTGGCGTCCAGCTCGTTTACGGCTCTTTCATAATGATCATTTTATTCTTTATATGGATTATAAGCAATATATGGGCCAAGAGATTCTTTCGATAATTCTCCAGGAGTTTTAAGCGCTTTAAATGATTCCCTAAGAATCTTCTACTTATAATAAGGAGATCATTTGTCAGCCGGGTGACATTTTTCGGCAACCCAAGGTTCGACTGGCCTTCGATGATTCCGAGCGCATCTCCTCGAAGCTTCCCTGTGGGGTAAATGGCCGGATTCCTGGCTTCATTAGAAAAGACGGGCCTATGCCTTTGTGATGATCGGTTTCAACGAGCAAAAAGTAACGAGAAAGAGGGAATCCAAATTTCCCATTTTTACATGGGCCCGCAGGCCCGTCCCCGCAGGTTGAAAAAGAAGCGGAGGCCTTTCTTCATCCGCTCGGAGAAAATCCTGCTGGAAAGGTAGGTCCCGGCAACCTTCCTGTTGATCTCCCCCAGGGTGGGATAGGGGTGAACGGCCGCAGCCAGGGTCATGGGCTTCACCCCGCCGTTCAGGGCGGCGACCCACTCGCTCACCAGGTCGCCGGCCCGCGGCCCCAGGATCTGGACGCCGATCGTTTTCCCCTTCTTGTCCAGGAGCATTTTGATCTTTCCCACCGGCTCCCCTTCGGTTAGGCTCCGGTCGTTGTCCTTGAATTCCTCCACCCATAGGTCGTATTCAATCCCTGCCGCCTTGGCCCTCTTCTCGTTCACCCCGATGCTGGCCAGCTCCGGGTGGGTGTAGGTGCACCAGGGAAGGTACGTATAGTCGGCCTTCCGGGGCAGGTGAAAGACGGCGTTGCTGACCACGATCGACCCTTCATACCCGGCCGCATGGGTAAACTGGTAGGTTCCAGTCACGTCCCCGGCTCCGTAGATGTGTTTGTGGTCGGTCCTCAGGCGGGCATCCAGTTTCAATCCTTTGGGGTCGTAAGGAATGCCGATTCCTTCCAGGTTCAGGTCTTTCAGGTTTGCTACTCTCCCCAGGGCCACGAGAATCGTTTCCGCTTTCAGGAAAATAGGGTCTCCCCCCTTTGTTTGAATGACCACTTCCCGCTCGGTTCCCAGATCCTTGGCGCTGAGAATCGCAGTGTTAAGATAAATTTTGACCCCTTCACCTTTCAAGACCTCCATGACCCCATCGGCCATATCTTTATCCTCGTTGCTCAGGATCTGGCTGCTGCGCTGGATCACTGACACCCGGGTTCCCAGACGGTTGAAAGCCTGGGCCATCTCCGCGGCGATCGGCCCCGCTCCGAGGATGATCATCGAAGCCGGGAGGCGATCGAAGGAATAAAGGTCGCGGTTGGTGAGATAGTGGGTCTGGGCCAGGCCCGGAACGGGGGGGATCGCGGCGGATGAGCCCGTGGCGATTACCCAATTCCTTGCCGATAGGCTTTTTCCTTCCAGATCGATGGTATGTTCATCCCGGAAAACGGGGTTGCCGAATTCCACCTTGGCCCCCAGCCCGCAGAATCTCTCCTCCGAGTCATGCTTCTGGATGACCTGGATCACGGACTGGATCCTCCTGGCTACATCCCGGAAATCCACGGGTCTGAGTTCCACCGGGGGAAGGCCGAATTCTTCGGTTTTCTTCATCAGGTGGTAGAGATGGGCCGTATGAATCAGGGTTTTGCTGGGAACGCAGCCGAAATGGAGGCAGTCCCCGCCGAGCTTATCCTCTTTCTCGATGAGGAGGGTCTTCGCGCCCAGCCGCGCGGAACCCGCGGCGACGGTCAAACCCGCCGACCCCCCTCCCAGAATCCCCATGTCAAAATCATAATCAGCCATGGCCCCTCCTCAAAACCAATTGAATAATGGAATGTTGGAATACTGGGAAATCCGCATTTTTAAAATTGATGGACTCGTAAAAAGTCGAAATTCCATAGAATTTGTCATTCTGGCGAAAGCCGGAATCCAGGGTTCCCGGTGAAAACCGGGATCCAGTCTTTGAGATGGTTCCCGACTTTCGTCGGGACGACGTCTGGACCCCGGCTTTCGCCGGGGTGACGCTTTAAGAGACTTTTTAAGACACCATCAAAATTATTTTCCCGTTATTCCATTATTCCATCATTCCAACATTCCAATATCTAATTATTCGACTATTCCAATATTCCTTTTCCTTTTAATAATTTGGGAATGAAGAAAGAAAAGACGAAAAGGCCCAGGGAAAAGAAAACTTTAGGGGAGATGAGCCGCCCCCAGTCTCCCCCGGCCCAGACTTCCCTGAGGGTTCCCAGGAAAAAGGTGAAGATAAAGACCCCCACCAGAATCCCCCATCCCGTCCCCCAGAAGTAGTCCCGGAATTTCACCCGGGTCAGTCCCATCCCGAAGTTCATGGGAGTAAATGGGAAATGGATCAGACGGAGATAAAGGACGGTGGCAAACCCGTTTCGCTCGATGGCCTCGTCATATTTCTTCAATTTTTCCCCGATCAAAGACGCGGCGAAATCCCTGCCCAGGGTCCGCCCGATCCAGAAGGCCGCGGCAGATCCGGCCATGGCTCCCAGATAGACGTAAATGAATCCCTTATACCCGCCGAAAAGGGCAACGCCCAAAAAGCTGAAAAAAGTCCCCGGGACCAGGAGGCAGACCCCCGCTGCGTAAACCAGGATGTAAGCCAAGGGAGCCCAGAACCCAACCTCTTCCAGGAATCGGGTCAGGGCCTGGGGGGTAAAAAAATCCTTTGCCTGGGTGAAGCGGACGAAGTAGAGGGCGGCCGCCAGGAAGGCAAAGAAAAGGATCCCCTTGATCACCGGCCCCCTGAGATTTTTTCCTTTCCCGTCGCATTCATGAACCATCGCATTCTATTCCCCAATTTATATTTTCCCCCGAACTTCTTCCCGAAGCAATTAGGATTCATATGTATTTTGTCCGGGGGAGGATGGTATTTACGCGCTCCTCCGGCGTTTCGGATGAAGGACCAGTTTCCCCTTGACGATCCATAACCCCTTTGGTAGCGTTTTCCTAGGACTCCTCGTCTGCGGCGACACCACCCGGGTTCTGAGCCATTTCCTCAGAGATCCGTCCCCATGTCCTCAGCCTGGAGAACAAAATGGACCTCTGAAAATGGAATCCCCCAATCCGAAAAGCACTTTGAGGGCTCTGCTCGGCGGCCTCCTCCCGCTCTTTATCCTCGCCCACTGCAGCCATCATTTATTGACCGCCCTGACCATCCCTCTCTCTCCCATGATCCGGAGCGATTTTTCCCTGGATTACACCTACGCCGGTTGGGTGATCTCGGCCTTCAACCTTTCCTATGGAATCGGGCAATTGCCCGGGGGATGGCTGGCCGACCGGATCGGTCCCCGGTTTATGATCACCCTGGGTATCTGCGGGGTCGCGGTGGCCGGGTTTTTTGTGGGGTTATCCCACAGTTTCGGGATGATGATCGTCTTCCTGGCCCTGATGGGGGTTTTGGGCGGCGGATACCATCCGGCGGCTCCGCCGATGATCTCCTCTCTGGTGGAACCCACCCAACGGGGAAGAGCCCTGGGTCTCCATATGATCGGAGGGGGGGCCAGCTTTTTTCTCTCCCCGCTCGTGGCCACGGCCATAGCCGCCTACTGGGGATGGAGGGGTTCATTCATCGGTCTTGCCGTTCCCACCCTAACTTTTGGAGTTTTCTTCTACCTTCTCCTGAGAAAGCACGGGACAGGAGGACCCGCGGGACCGGCCCAGGTCCGCCGCCCCTCCGAAACGGTCCCCACGCAGCGCCTGCTCCGTCCCTTGATCGTGTTCATCTTCCTGAGCACCTTCTCCGCAGCGGTCCTTT
Source organism: Deltaproteobacteria bacterium SM23_61 (assembly GCA_001304105.1). Taxonomy (GTDB): domain Bacteria; phylum Desulfobacterota; class SM23-61; order SM23-61; family SM23-61; genus SM23-61. The sequence goes on along the minus strand of LJUR01000037.1, from coordinate 16,255 downwards.
TTTCGGTCATGTCTTTCATCCCCCTTTTCCTGGTGGACAAAATCGGGTTTAGCAAAGAGACGGCGGGCGCCTTCTTTGCGATCATCTATTCCGCCGGTCTGTGGGTCAGCCCGATTGGAGGATATCTGTCCGACCGGTACGGCCCGATCCCGGTCATCCTGGTTGTTCTTCTGCTGACCGGCCCGGTCATCTTTTTGCTCAACTTTGTATCCTCCTGGCTGGGAATCGCAGTTCTTCTCCTGGCACTGGGGGTCATCATTTACGTGCGCATGCCGGTGTCCGAAGTGTATATACTCTCCCACACCCCGGAGGGAAGACGCTCCGCGGTCCTGGGAATTTATTTTTTCAGCAGTATGGAGGGGGGCGGGATTCTCACTCCCGTCATGGGCTATCTGATCGACCACCTGGGCTTTTTCGCAAGCTACACCCTGGCCGCATCGATGATCATTCTGACCACGCTGGTCTGCGGGTTTCTTCTGCGGGATGATCTAAAATCGAAGCAATAGCCGTCAAAATGAATCTTTACGGCTGTGAATTTTCTTCCTTGCTCTTACATAGATGTTGTGGTATATGATTTAAAGTATACAATATCTTGTGTGAATTGTCTTTTAACGCTCAGATATCCAAAACATCATACCCAGCCAGCCTGAATAAGGAGCACCTGCCGAAATGGAAACTGATTTCGTTGCCGGGGGGAATCCCTGTCTTTCGAAAAACGCCGTTACGGTCCTGGAAAAGCGTTACCTCATCCGGGAAAACGGGAAGGTCCTGGAGACTCCTGCCGAGATGCTCCGGCGGGTCGCCGAGGCCATTGCCTCTCCGGCAGGCCGACACAGCCAAGCTGGCCGATGAATTCTACCGGCTCATGGCCGGGCTCGAGTTCCTCCCCAACTCCCCCACGCTCATGAATGCCGGCCGCGAGCTGGGGCAGCTTTCGGCCTGCTTCGTCCTGCCCGTGGGAGATTCCATGGAAGAAATCTTCGACGCGGTGAAACACACCGCCCTGATCCACAAATCCGGCGGAGGAACCGGTTTCTCTTTTTCCCGGATCCGGCCGGCCAACGATGTGGTCCAAACCACGAGCGGCGTCTCCAGCGGTCCCATCTCCTTCATGAAGGTCTTCGACATGGCCACGGAGACCATCAAGCAGGGAGGGACCCGGCGCGGCGCCAACATGGGAATCCTCCGGGTGGATCACCCCGACATCCTGAATTTCATCCGCTGCAAGACCGATCCGAACCACCTCACCAATTTCAACATCTCCGTGGGGATTACCGAAGCTTTCATGAAGGCCGTGGAGAAGGGCGAGTCCTATTTTTTCATCAATCCCCGCAACGGGAAGGCCGCGGGGACCCTTGCCGCCCGCGAGGTCTTCGACTTGATCACCCGGCAGGCCTGGCAGAACGGAGAGCCGGGGATCGTTTTCCTGGACCGACTCAACCGGGATAACCCGACTCCCCAGGTGGGGGACATCGAATCCACCAACCCCTGCGGGGAGCAGCCTCTTCTGCCCTATGAATCCTGCAACCTGGGGTCCATCAACCTGGGACTCATGGTGAAGGAGGGGCAGGTTGATTGGGAGCGGCTGAGGGAAGTGGTTCATCTGGCCGTTCATTTTCTGGACAACGTGATCGAACTCAACAAATATCCCCTTCCCCAGATTGCCGAGATGACCCACGCCAACCGTAAGATCGGGCTGGGAGTCATGGGCTGGGCGGACATGCTGATCGCTCTGGGGATTTCCTACAAATCCGAGGAAGCCATCGCCCTGGCGGAAAGGGTCATGAAGTTTATCAACGAGGAGGGACACGAGGCCTCCCGCCGACTGGCCAAGGAGAGGGGGGCGTTCCCCAACTTCAAGGGTTCCATCTACGACCAGCGGGGAGAACCTCCTATCCGCAACGCCACGGTAACCACCATCGCCCCCACCGGCACGCTCTCCATCATCGCCAACGCCTCCTCAGGCATCGAGCCGATCTTTGCCGTATCTTTCGTGAGGCAGGTCCTGGACGACAAAACGCTGGTTGAGGTCCACCCCCGATTCGAAACCCTGGCCCGGGAAAAGGGCTTCGATTCGCCGGAACTCATGAAAAAAATCGCCGAGCACGGATCCATTCAAGACCTGGAAGAAATCCCCCCGGAAGTGCGCCGGCTCTTTGTCACCGCTCATGACATCACCCCGGAGGATCACATCCGCATGCAGGCCGCCTTCCAAAAATACACCGATAACGCTGTAAGCAAGACCGTGAATTTCCCCCGCGGGGCCACGGTGGAAGACGTGCGGCAGGTTTACGATCTCGCCTACCGGCTGGGCTGCAAGGGGGTGACCATCTACCGCGACGGTTCGAGGGACCAGCAGGTCTTATCCACCGGCAAGAGGACCGAGAAGGGATCGGACACGACGGAGAGGGCGAAAAAAGTAGTCCGCAAACGCCCCATGGCCCTGAAAGGCTGGACCTACCGGATGCAGACCGGCTGCGGGCCCCTGTACGTAACCATCAACGAAGATGAAAACGGGTTGTTTGAACTCTTCACCACGATGGGAAAAGCGGGGGGCTGCGCCGCCTCCCAGAGTGAGGCCATCGGGCGGATGGTGTCCCTGGCCTGGCGGAGCGGAATCCACGTTAACTCGGTGGTGAAACAACTGACGGATATTTCCTGCCACTCCCAATCCGGGTTTGGGGAGAATCGGATAAGATCCTGCGCCGATGCCGTGGCCAAGGCGATCCAGCAGCACATGGCTTCCAACGGTCATGGGGAAATGGAAACTGAAGAGATCGAAAAGGCTCCCCTCTTCAAAGGGGCTTGCCCGGAGTGCGGCGGAATCGTGGAGCATGAGGGAGGATGCATGGTCTGCCATGCATGCGGGTATAGCGAGTGCGCTTAGAACAGGTTGCTCGGTGCCAAAAGATCATTGACCATTGAGCATTGGTCATTGGTCAATGTTCAATGACCAATGATAAATGACTATTGATTATTTCCAGTGAGGGCTCTCGATGAAGAACTGTGCGTATTGTTCTGAACTTCTGGATGACTCGGTCATGGAATGCCCCAAATGCGGACGCTCCATGTTTATTCAAGCCCGCACCAAAGCTCCCTCCACTGGAGTTTCCCTGGAAGAAGACCTACCCTTCCCGCAAAGAACGCTCAGCGACCTGCACCTGGGCGTCCTGGAATTGCTGTCGGCCCAGCCCGACTTCGTCAATGCCTCCCAGTTCATCATGTCCCTCCCCCTGGAGAATCAATCCCAGGCCCAGATGGCGGCGATGGCCATCGAAGAGATGGTAGGAGCAGGCTTGATCGAGGTAAAGGGACGCAGCAAAATCCGGATCACCCCCCAAGGCAAGGACCTGTACGACCGGGAAAAGGACCTGCCCGGCGAAGGGGAGTAGGGTATGAAGTATATCTGCTCCTCCTGCTCAAAAAATTACTCCCTGAGCGAAAAGGTATTCCGGTGCACCTGCGGCGGTTTCCTGCGGGTGGAACCGCTGAATTTTTTCCTGCAGAAGGACTTGGACCGGCGCGACCCCTCCATCTGGAGATACCGGGAGGGATTCGGGCTCCCGGAGGATGTGCCCCCCGTGTCCCTGGGCGAGGGCCGCACCCCGATCATCGCCAAGAGGGTGGAAGGGGTGGACATGGCGTTCAAGCTCGATTATCTTCAGCCCTCGGGGTCCTTCAAGGACCGGGGGGCCAGCGTGCTCCTCTCCCTGGCCAAAAGCCTGGGGGTTTCCCACGTGGTGGAGGACTCCTCGGGGAATGCCGGAGCCGCTGTTTCCGCCTATGCCGCCGCCGCGGGGATCCGCTGCACGGTGTACGTTCCCGGCTATACCCCCGAAGGCAAGCTGATCCAGATGAAGCTCTACGGCTCGGAAGTGGTGAAGGTGCCGGGAAAGCGTCAGGATGCCAACCGGGCGGTCATCGAGGCCGCCCAGAAATCCTATTATGCCAGCCACCTTTGGAACCCCTTCTTTGTCATGGGACTTCAATCGGCGGCCTTTGAAATCTGGGAGCAATACGCAGGAAACCTGCCCGCCCGAGTAATCGTGCCGATCGGCGGAGGAGGGTTCCTGGAAGGACTCCACTCGGGCTTTTGCGCGCTGAGAAATGCCGGTTACGTGAAGGAGATCCCCAGACTCATCGGGGTGCAGGCGCAGAACTGCCCGCCCATCCACCAAGCCTTTCAAGAGGGCCTGCCGGATTTCAAGGAGATGGAAGTGGAGGTGACCGTGGCCGAAGGGATTGCGGTCCAAAAACCGCCGAGGGGCAAAGCCGTCCTCCAGGCCTTGAGGGAAAGCGGAGGATGGACGGTGGGGGTGTCGGAAGAGGAGATTCTCTCCGCCGAAAGGATCCTTTTCTCCCTGGGCCTCTTCGTCGAGCCCACCTCGGCTGCGGCCTTGGCCGCCTGGAGAAAGCTCCCCCGGGGAGAGCAGGAAAAGGCCCTCATCATCCTTACTGGAAACGGGTTGAAAGAAACCCAGAAACTCTCCTACTTGTTTCTGGGGTCCTAGTGTCGTGTCCCAGAAATAAACTGACAAAGTCGAACCCTGGTGCCAGGAGCCGAGGGTCAGACGGCTGCGCTTGCCAAAATAGGCGCTGGTTCCTCCGGAGCCAACGGAGATTTTACGACGCATAAGGCGTAGCCCGCTGGCCGCGTTCCTTTGCGGAACCCGGGAGATGCGGTGGAAGAAAACTTTCCCCCCGCCGGATTTTGGCGGCGCGCATCCGTCCGACCCTCGGCTCCAGGTGAAATTCTATACCTGTTATTTTGGGCACGCGTCACTAGTGCTTCGATTCCCAAAAACAGGCATGTCTTCTCCCCTCGTCTAAGCCCAGCACTAAATCCCGATTAAAGAAATCCTTTCCCTTCCCAAAGTCCTGGCTTCTTCCCCGGTTCAAGCCTTTAATCTTTTGGCATCCTTTGGTGCTTATGGTAAAATCCTCCTGGATGTTTCAGCCTATTTTTCCCCCGATGGAGGAATCCGGTGGCCAACCTTCTCTGTATCGGAGCCGGTTATGTGGGCGGTCCCACGATGGCCGTGATCGCCCAGAAATGCCCGGAGCACCGCGTGGTCGTGGCGGATGTCGACAGCGCCAAAATCGCCGCCTGGCAATCGGATCATTTGCCGATCTATGAACCCGGCCTGAAAGAAGTGGTCCTCTCCTGCCGGGGCAAAAACCTTTTCTTTTCCGCCGAAGTGGAGCGGCAGATCGCCGAAGCCGACATCATCTTCGTCAGCGTCAACACCCCAACGAAAAGCTTCGGGCAGGGAGCGGGAAAAGCCGCCGACCTGCAGTACTGGGAAAAAACGGCCCGGCAGATCCTGCAACACTCCCGAACCCCCAAGATCGTGGTGGAAAAGAGTACCCTTCCCGTCCGCACCGCCGAGGCCATGGAGCGGATTCTTCATTCCAACGACCGGAATCTTCCCTTCGACGTGGTTTCGAACCCCGAATTCCTTTCGGAAGGGACGGCCATCCACGACATGGAAAATCCCGATCGGGTGCTGATCGGCGCCCGGGACACCCCTTCCGGGCGCAAGGCGATGCAGGCCGTCGTGGACATTTACGCCCACTGGGTTCCCCGGGAACGCATCATTACCACCAGTTTATGGTCCAGCGAGCTTTCCAAATTGGTGGCCAATGCTTTTCTGGCGCAGCGCATCTCCTCGATCAATTCCATTTCCGCCCTGTGCGAAAAAACCGAGGCCGACATCCAGGAGATCGCCCATGCCATCGGCCTGGATTCCCGCATCGGGCCCCACTTTTTAAACGCCAGCGTGGGTTTCGGGGGCTCTTGCTTCAAGAAGGATATTTTAAACCTCGTATACCTCTGCGAGCATTATGGCCTTCCGGAGGTGGCCCGATACTGGGACCAGGTGGTACAGATGAACGAATACCAGCAGGCCCGTTTCCATGCCCGGATGCTTTCTTCCATGTTCAACACCGTGGCGGGCAAAAGGATCGCCCTTTTCGGCGCCGCCTTCAAAGCCAACACCAGCGACACCCGGGAATCCCCCGCCCTGAATGTCTGCCGCGCCCTTGTGGAGGAGCGAGCGGAGGTGGTTTTGACCGACCCGTACGCTCTGGATCATGCCCGGATCGACCTGGCAAAGGATGCCCCGCAGGTGATCTTTGAGCCCGATCCTTACCGGGCTGCGGCGAAGGCCCACGCCATTGCCGTCCTTACGGAATGGAATCTCTTTGCTGAGTTGGATTACCGGGCCATTTACCAGTCCATGGCCAAGCCGGCCTTTATCTTCGACGGCCGAAATATCCTCGACCACCGGCGACTCTTCTCCATGGGGTTCAATGTCCAGGCCATCGGCAAACCCCCGCTCATTCACCCCGCGAGGTAAAGGAAAGAAGGGGGCTTTAATTTTATCTGTGTTTACCTGTGTCCCATTAAGTCTTTTGTCTTTAAGCCTTTTGACAATATAAATCCGTGTTCATCCGTGTTTATCCGCGTCCCAACAAAAATTTGGTTGCGGCTTTGCCGCGCAGTGCTCTCTGTGGCTGAATGATGTCCTGAATGAAAAGGAGGACTCATGCCCATCGACTTAAAAAAAATCCTGCTTTTTGCCGATTTCACCGGAGAGGAGCTGGATAAGATTCAGAGCATTTCCCGCAGGGCCAAACTCTCCCAGGGGGACTACGCCTTCCATGAGGATAAACCGGGGGACACCCTGATTCTGCTCGAGTTGGGAACCCTGAAGCTGACCAAAAAGACAAATCGGGGGGAGGACCAGGAACTGGTCCAGCTGGGCAGCGGGAGCTATCTGGGAGAAATGTCCTTCTTCGACCAGGGTCTCCGTTCGGCTTCGGGCGTGGCCATGGAGAACTGTCAGATCACCGTCATCCCCATTCCCGCCCTGATTTCCTTGCTGGAAAGGAATCCCTCGATGGCCGCCAAGTTCTACAAACGAAGTTCTACAAACGCATGGCCATGGGCATCGCCCAGCGCCTGAAATACATGAACGAAGATTTCGCCGCCCTGAAGAATTTCCTGGCCGGCGGCAAGTAACCCGGAATAATGGAACAATGGAATAATGGGCGGTTGACGTTTATTTTCTGGATGGGATGCAGAAAACAAAGGGCCGGGAAAAGCCCCGGCCCTTTTGAAAATCATTCTTGCCAATAACCCTTCACGACCACTTCTGCAAATCCAAAGACTTCTCTGTTTTCGCGACGATGGATGTTCCGGTTAAATCTCCGGTAATATTGAGGCTGGTCCGGCCCATATCCAGGATGGCATCGATCCCCAGGATCATGGCATAGGCCAAGGCCACCGGGGTTCCTTCCTTGACGTCCAGCCCCACCGAATTCAAGACCATGAGGAGCATGATGACCCCGGCTCCCGGAACCCCCGCCGCCCCGATCGAGGCCAGGGTGGCGGTGATGATGATGGTCATCTGGGATCCGAAGTCCAGGGAGGCGCCGACGGCAAAAGCCACGAAGAGGGCGCAGATCCCCTGGTAAATCGCCGTTCCATCCATGTTGATGGTGGCTCCCAGGGGAAGGGTGAAGGACCCGATGCTCCGGGGGATCCCCAGGTTCTCCTCCGCATTGCGCATGGTGACGGGCAGGGTGGCGCTGGAGCTGCGGGTGACGAAGGCGGTCAGCATGGCTTCTTTTGCCCCGCCCAGGAAGCGGTTGAATTTCAACCCGAATATACTTAGAATGCCGCCGTATACAACCACCAGGTGGACGATGAGGCCTATATACACGGTAAGGGTAACGTGGCCGAGCGGCCCCAGGGCCTTGGCCCCCTGCTGGGCGAAAACGACGGCGATCAGGGCGAAGACCCCGATGGGGGCATACTGCATGACTCCCCGGACGATCTTGTAGGTGGCCTCGGCCGCGCCGTCGAAGAACTTGAGCACCGCTGCGGCCCCGCTGCTGAGCCGATTGTCCTTGCTGAGGCTGAGAAAGGAAAGGGAGAATCCGAAAACGATGGCGAAGAAAATGATCGGCAGCACCTCTCCCTTGGCCAGGGACCCAAAAGGATTGCTGGGAATGATATTCAAAAGGGTGTCCACCACCTTGGGCTGGGTGAGGGCTTTGCCCGCGGCCTTTCCCGCGCTCAGGTCCAAACCCGCCCCCGGCTGCAGAAGGTTAGCGAAAAGAAGACCGATGGCCACTGCCACTACCGTTGTGGCCATGTAGTAAACTATGATCTTGACCCCCACCCTGCCCAATCGCGCGGGACTCAGGCTGGCGGCCCCCACGACCAGGGAGAAAAGGATCACCGGCACCACGATCATCTTCAATAAACGGATGAATATGTCCCCGAAGGGCTTCACCCACAGGATGGAAGGCCCTGCAATCAGGCCCACGACGGCCCCCAAGATCAGACCGATCAGGATGCGGGTGAGAAGGTTGGATTGGAAGTACCAGCCCATGAAACCGCTCTTCCCTGACTCCTCTGTTTCCATCGGCCACCTCCTTGCATCTATGATTTCACACCCCCGTGCCAGCCCATCTATACCAAAAAGCCCGCTTTTTTTCAATCGCTTCGTTGGCCGTTTTCCCCTTCCCTTCTGCCCTTATCCACGGTGTCGGGGTTGACCGCTATGGTTTACGAAATTGGAGAGGGAAGCGGAAAAGGGGGCAGCAAGCCGAAAATCTTGACTTGGCAGACTGACTTACCATATAAGGAATCAGGGGGGTTCAACCCGCGAGGAATCACCCTGGAGGATAAAAAAAACATCACCCTAGAGCTTGGAGAAACCGCCTCCTCTGAGTTCTCTATTGAATGCATCAGCGGGAACCGGCAAAAGGAAAAACATATGGATTATCGTGTGGAGCCGATGAAGCGCGAAGACTGGGAGCAGGTCCGGGCGATCTACGAAGAGGGGATCGCCAGCGAGAACGCCACTTTCGAGCCCTTGGTCCCGGACTGGGAAACGTGGGACTCGGCGCATGTTCCCGAACCCAGACTGGTCGTGAGGGTGAACGGCCAGGTTGCCGCATGGGCCGCCCTGAGCCGGGTTTCCGCCCGAAAAGTCTATGCGGGGATCGCCGAAGTGAGCATCTATGTGGGCGAGAGGTTCAGGGGAAAAGGCATCGGCGATGCCCTTCTCGGCGCCCTGGTCGAGGCCTCCGAAAAAGCCGGATTCTGGACCCTCCAGGGCGGCATCTTCCCGGAGAACGAAATCAGCATCGAACTGCACAAGAAGCACGGGTTCCGGGTTTTGGGCATCCGGGAGAAAGTGGGCAAAATGGCCTACGGTGAACTGAAGGGCAAATGGCGGGACGTGGTCTTAATGGAACGGAGGAGCAAGGTTACGGGGGTCGATTGACCCGTTTGGCTCTCTTTTCTCCCGCGAATGCAAAAATTAACCACAGAGCTCGCAGAGGCCGCAGGGTTCACAGAGAATAAAATGGGAAAAGGGCTCAGGAATGAGGATTCAAGTTCCTGGCTCCTGAGTCCTGACTCCCCTTGCCTTTTTTATCTTTTCCACTCTTTCCTCCACGCTCCACGCTCTCCGCTTCGGTATTTCCCTCAGGCATACAGGCTCTCCCCGTTCCGGTCGTACCAATCGCAGATGATCTTCCAAATCTCTTCCGCCGTCTCAGCAAAGACGAAAAGCTCGGCGTCTTCCGGATCGATGGTCCCTTCGGCGGCCAGAAATTCAACGTCGAAGACGCGGCGCCAAAACTGCTCGCCCACCAGGATGACCGGTACGGGCTTGACTTTTCGCGTCTGAATCAGGCAGAGCGTCTCAAAGAGCTCATCGAGCGTGCCATATCCCCCTGGGAAAGCGACCATCGCCTTGGCCCGAAGGTGAAAATGCATTTTGCGCAGGCCGAAATAGCGGAACTGAAAGCACAGTTCCGGAGTGATGTAGGGGTTGGGATACTGTTCCTGGGGAAGGGAGATGTTCAGGCCCACGGATTTGGCCCCCACATCGTAGGACCCACGGTTGGCGGCTTCCATAAGCCCCGGCCCGCCACCGGTGACAATCGCCAGCCGGCAATCCCCGGGTCCATTCCCGGCCTTCCCCACGAGCCGCCCCAGTTCCCGGGCTACGTCGTAATAACGGCTCTTCGCCAGGATCCGCTCCGCTACCGCTAACCGGTGCTTGAGCTCGGGGATCTGGGGATGCTGTTCAAGGGCTTTCCGGGCCCGGTCGACTTTGTGCTGGGCAGCCACCGGTTCAATGATCCGGGTCGCCCCCATGATTACGATCGTGCCGCGGATCCCCTGCTCCGCGAGAATCAGCTCCGGTTTCAGGAATTCGAGCTGGAGGCGGGTGGGCCGGAGCTCATCCCGTTTGAGCAGGTCGAGATCCTGATCGGCCCGCCGAAAGCTGGGATGATCCATGATCTGGCGTACCCGATCGGGAGCATCCGGATCTTCCTCGTGTGGCTTGGGGATGCTTGAAGGCAGCTGCTGCCGCCGCTCTTTCGGCGGGTAAGGGGAGTCCTTTGCCGAAAATGCTTTTTCCGATTTGCTATTTCCCATCTTTTTCCTCCAAATAAATGTCTGAACCTGCCAGGCCAAAGCCTGAGGAAGACCCTCCCTTGGCATGAAAGTTCGTTATTTCTAGGATAGAGCCTATCTAATTATATCGACATCTTGACGGATTTTGTAAAGGGAGATTAAAAGAGGCACGGTGGCCTGGAGTAGCAAATCCCCCCTGCCCGTTCCCTTTTTTTGTGCCTTAGAATTAAAAAAGTCTCTGCGCTCTATGGAGATTAAAAAATATCCACCGCAGAGCACGCAGAGACCGCAGAGTGTTTTCTTCCAAAAGACTAAAAAATGAATCGTTTTATGGATCTTCTATCCCCTCTGCATCCTCCCGGATTTCTGCGGTTTGTGGCCGTCTTCTCCTTTTGGGAATCAAGCTATTTCTTTGCCTGGTCCCGCGCCCATGAAAATAAGAGGATGAATCAAGAGGAAGCGGAGAACCCAGAGGTCTTTTTCTGAAAGTCCCCTGAGAGTTTTGAGTTTCCGAAAACCGTTGGAGATGGCATTTTTTCATTATACGCTGAGAGTTGGCCCTTTTCCCCTCCGCGTGCTCCGCGACCTCTGCGGTTAATTTGTTTATTTGGGCTTTTCGCGCCCGGCCATGAATTCGGCGGGCCCCCGGCGGACCCGGGGGATCAAGGAGATTGAAGAATGCATCCTCCCGGGCAAAATGGTATAATTCCTCCGCATAATCAAGCGATCAATCGTAAGACGCCTTTCCCTGTGAGGAGAGTTCTGGGTGATGCGTTGGAGGGCACGAAATGGCCGTACCTATCTATCAGGTTGATGCTTTCACCGAAAAACCCTTCTCCGGCAACCCGGCGGCGGTCTGTCTTCTTCCCCAGGCCGGGGATGCGGCGTGGATGCAGGCCGTGGCCAGGGAGATGAACCTCTCGGAGACCGCCTTCCTCCTCAAGGAGGAGGACGGTTACAACCTCCGCTGGTTCACCCCCGCGGTGGAAGTGGACCTTTGCGGCCATGCCACCCTGGCCAGCGCCCACATTCTATGGGAGACCGGCCTCCTGCGACGGGAGGAAGAGGCCCGATTTCACACCCGCAGCGGGCTGCTCACCGCTGTTTCAAAAGGGGGGGAAATCGAGCTGAATTTCCCGGCCAAAACCGAGGAGCCTGCCCAACCCCCGGCCGGCCTTCTGGAAGCCCTGAAGGTAAAAGCAAAATACATCGGTAAGAGCAAGTTCGACTACTTGGTTCAGGTGGATTCGGAAGAAACCGTCCGCGGTTTGAAGCCTGATTTCGCCGTCCTGAAAAACATTCCGGTCCGCGGGGTCATCGTCACCAGCCGGGCAGTTTCTCCCGGCTACGATTTCATCTCCCGATTCTTCGCTCCTGCCGCGGGAGTCAACGAAGACCCGGTCACCGGGTCGGCCCACTGCACCCTGGGCCCCTTCTGGAGCCGGCACCTCGGAAAGGAGGATTTCCTGGCCTACCAGGCCTCCGAGCGCGGGGGGGTATTGCGCGTCCGCGTCGCCGGGGACCGAGTGTTCCTGGGGGGAAAGGCGGTCACCGTTTTACGCGGGGAATGGGTGGAATCCCTTTAACTTCCCGCTCCATGAGTCTGCATAAGGGAGGGCTCTCGCGGATCCCTTGCGATCCCGTTTCTCTCTGAAGCCGGGGAAAATGATATGGGATGGGAATTCAATCCTTACCGATTGCCATACCGCCACCAACGGGGGACGCTGGGGACTTTCCCGGGAGTCTTTACCCCGAGCATCCTCACCATCATCGGGATCATTCTCTTCCTGCGGCTGGGGTATGTCGTGGGAAGCGTCGGTTTGGGCCGTACCCTGCTCATCATTCTTCTGGCCAATCTTATCTCGGTCCTCACCAGCCTTTCCCTGGCGGCCATCTCCACCAGCCTCAACGTGAAAGGCGGGGGCCTCTATTACCTCATATCCCGCACCCTGGGCGCGGAGTTCGGGGGAGCCATCGGGATCGTCCTCTTCCTGGCCCAGTCCGTTTCCATCGGTTTCTACTGCATCGGTTTCGGCGAGGCGGTCCAGGCGGCCAAACCCCAGGGCGTTGAGGGTTCCCCCCAAATCATCGCCGTTGCGGCCGTCGCTCTTCTATTCGTCTTCGCCTGGCTGGGGGCCGATTGGGGCACGCGGTTTCAGTATGTGGTCATGGCCATGATTTTCGCCGCCCTGGTGTCCTTTTACCTCGGCGGGTTGCGGAATCTGGACTCCCATGTCTGGGCCCGGAACTGGGAGGCCCCTCTTCCCCCGGCCTCCTTTTGGGTTCTCTTTGCCATCTTCTTCCCTGCGGTCACCGGTTTCACCCAGGGGGCCAGCATGTCCGGAGACCTGAAGGATCCCGGCCGGAGCCTGCCCCTGGGTACGCTGTGGGCGGTGGGGCTGTCGATCGTCATTTACTTTTCCGCCGCCCTGGTCTTCGCCGGGGCCCTCCCGGGCGAGGAACTGCGCGGCGATTACGGGGCGATGAAGCGCGTGGCCGGCACGGGATGGATAATCAGCATGGGGGCCTCGGCCATGGCCTCCTTCCTGGGCGCCCCGCGGATCCTCCAGTCTCTGGCCCAGGACCGGGTTTTCCCCTTTCTCCTTCCTTTTGCCAAGGGTGCCGGGTTCACCCAAAACCCCCGGCACGGGGTTCTGCTTTCCGGGGGAATCGCCCTGGCCACCGTCGGCCTCGGCCAGCTGAACCTGATCGCCCCCGTGGTAACCATGTTCTTTCTCATCTCCTACGGCCTTTTGAACTATGCCACTTTTTACGAAGCCCGGGCGGCCAGCCCGGCCTTTCGCCCCACCTTCCGCTGGTTCCATTTCCGCCTGTCCCTGCTGGGGGCCCTGGGCTGCCTGGCGGTGATGATGGTCATGGACCCGGTGAGCAGCGTAGCCGCCGTGGCCGTGCTCTTCGGCCTGCACCAGTACTTGAAACGGACCGCCGGCCCGGCGCGGTGGGCCGACGGCAAGCGTTCCTACCACTTCCAGCTGGTGCGGGAACATCTGCTGGAGATCCCCGCTGAACCGGAACACCCCCGGGACTGGCGTCCCCAGCTCCTGGCTCTCTCCGATTCCGCCCACCGGCGAAAACCTCTCCTCCGTTTCGCTTCCTGGATGGAGGGGGGCAGCGGTTTGACCACCGTGGTCCGCATCCTGATCGGAAAGGGCCCCAAGATCTTCGAAGAGCGGGCCAAGGCGGAGGCCGAAATCCGGGCGGATATCGAGGAGGAAGGCCTGAAAGTCTTCTCCCGGGTCATCGTCGCCCCCGACCTGCGGGCAGGTTTGCAGGGCCTGATCCAATCCTTTGGAATCGGCCCCATCCGGCCCAACACCATCCTGCTCAACGGGCCGGAACAGCTCCTGGAAAGCAAAGACCCCTTGGGACAGCGGCAATTGGGCAACTACTTCCGGGAAGCCATCCGGTTGGGCTCCAACGTGGTCATCTTCAATTCTCAGGAAGAAAAGTGGGCTGCGGTGGAAAAGCTGCCTTCCCAGGAACGCCGGATCCACGTCTGGTGGCGGGACGACGCCACCAGCCGGCTGATGCTCCTTTTCGCCTACCTGATGACCCGGAGCAGCGAGTGGAGCGACGCCCGGATCCAAGTCATGGCCTCCGCCCCGGAGGGAGAGGCGGAGAGAAGACTGGAGCGGCTCAAACAGGTTCTCCAGGATGTGCGCATCCCGGCCGAGCCGGAGGTCCTTCCTACCCCTTCCATCGATCAAATAACCGAAATCTCCTCGGAAGCCTCCCTGGTCTTTCTCCCCCTCCGGGTCCAGCGGAACCAGATCATCAGTCCCCTGGGAGGTTCCTGGGACGACCTTCTCTCCCGCTTGCCCCTGGTCGCCCTGGTGATCGCCGCGGAGGATATCGACTTACAGGCCGAACCGGAAGAAGGGGCGGCCGCCGAGCTGGCCGCGGCCCTCGACGCCGCCGCCGATGCGGAAAAGGAGGCCAAGAAGGCCGAAAAGGAAGCACTCAAGGCCGCGGAAATCGCCGGGGAGAAACAAAAGGCCTGGGAGGAGGCGAGAGAAAAAGGGGAAGACCCGGACAAGCTCAGGGAGATGGAAGAAGCTGCCCGGGAGGCCGGAGAACTGGCCGAGAAAACCGCCCGGGAGGCCGCCATGACGAGGACCGAAGCCGAGGCGGCGGCCCGATCGGCAGAAGCCGCCAAAAAGGAAGCCAACCAGAAATAGAGGATCAAGACGCAGGGAACCGCCCGGAGAGATCCGGACAGAAAGGACCCCTTCTTGCTCTCCTTATCCAGGGGAAAGGAGACTCACGAAAGGAGGCCGAGATGGCTGCTGAAATTACTGATCTCAAAAACATTCTGCGGGAGAACCGGTACCAGCTCTTAACCCGGGCGAACGTGGTGGCCACAGGGATCGGGTACAAGTTTTCGGCGGGCCAAAAGACCCCCGCCCTTTCGATTATCTGCTCGGTCACCCAAAAACTTCCTTCTTCCAAGCTATCCGCCAGGGAGATGATCCCTTCCTCGATCGGAGGACTCCCCACGGACGTGGTGCAGACCGGGGTGATCCGAGCCTTCCAGTCCCACACGGCCCGCTATCGTCCGGCCCCCGGAGGGGTCAGCATCGGACACAAGGACATCACCGCCGGGACCCTGGGATGCCTGGTGAAAAAGGGCGGGGATTTTTTCATTCTTTCCAACAACCACGTCCTGGCCAACAGCAACGCGGCCCAGATCGGAGATGCCATTTTACAGCCGGGCCCTTACGACGGGGGCCGTTTTCCCGAAGACCACATCGCCAACCTGGAGGCCTTCATTCCCATCTCCTTCACCGGCGGGCCCAGTGAATGCACTACGGCCGCTGGAATTGCAAATCTCCTCAACTCCCTAGCCAAGGCTATGGGCAGCGACGCCCGGCTGCTGGCCATCACCACGCAGGCGGAGGATAACCTGGTGGATGCAGCCATCGCCCGCCCGTTGAATCCTGCGGATGTTAACGATGAAATCCTGGAAATCGGCCCTCTTTCAGGAGTGGGAACGGGGGAATTGGGAATGGCCATCAAGAAGAGCGGGCGCACCACCGCCTTGACCACCGGGGAGATTCAGCAGGTGGATGTCACCGCTAACGTACAATACGGGGACAACAAAATCGCGCGCTTTACCGATCAACTGCTGGCCGGGGCCATGAGTCAGGGGGGAGACAGCGGTTCAGCCGTCCTGGATTCGCAGAACCGCCTGATCGGGCTACTCTTTGCCGGAAGCGACACCACCACGATTATCAACCGGATCGAACACGTCTTCTCGGCCCTGGGAGTGAGCCGGTGAAGAGAGGGGGCGCTTTCTTTTACTCGGGGGATAAGATCATGACACCTTCCATCCAGGATGTGAAAAAAAAACACGAGGCCCGGTTGATGTCCTTCCCCGGAGTGGTCTCCGTGGGGATCGGGCGGGATCCTCAAGGGAATCCGGCCGTGATCGTCGGAATGGACAGCCCCCGGGCCGAGATCCAGGCACAGATCCCTCCCCAATTGGATGGGTACCCCCTTCTCATCCAAATCGTGGGGCCTTTAAAAGCCCAGTGACCCTTGCCCGGCCCGGAGGTAAGGGCCACAAGTTCACCTCTCCGCATAGAAGAATAAAGGTGAACGGGGTCAAGGTTCGAAGTCCGGTTGAAAAATATTTTGAACAATGGAAGAATAGAAGAACCTGCAGCGGGCGGAAGAACTACCTCCATGCTCAAAACGGAAACTCAGGAGAAAAAGCGGTGAAGACTAAAAAAGGCAGCCTCCCAAGAAAAATTTCTGCTTCTCGCGGGCTCAAAAAACAGAGAAGGC
>LJUR01000265.1 GCA_001304105.1 Deltaproteobacteria bacterium SM23_61 | reverse complement strand
ACCTCAAATTTTTTCATCCTCAGTTTTTTGAGCATGCCAGGCAGGGAAATGATCCCTCCAGCTCCTCTCCGGAAAACAAAAAAGTCATCTATGTTCGGATCCCTTTTCAGGATTTCAAACCCTGGGGGGCTGGTCAGAACCCCGATGAAGCTCTGCGGATAAGTCTCTCTGAGCGCCCGGATGGCCGGGGTGCCCCACAGGGTATCGCCAACCCCCGTGGCGCTCAAAATGAGAAATCTTGAGGGAAAAGGATCCGGAGAAAACTTCCTGACCCAATGATACTTTTCCGACAGGCGAAAAGCCCTTTCGATGACCGCATTCTTAAATTCTTTAACCAAACTCTTCATACGGAATGGAGACCTGGCCGGAGCCTGGCATAAAGCTCTTCAATCCGTTCCCGCAAAACCGGATCCTTAAAGAGATCGACCACTCGATCGGCAATCTCCTGTGTTTCCCGGGGAGGGATCAGGATTCCGGTCTGCCCATGGATGATCACTTCTCTGATCGCCCCCACGTCAGAGGCGATGACCGGCTTTCTCATGGCCAGGGCCTGAAGAATGGCCTGGGGGACACCTTCATTGGCCGTGGAAGGATGGACCAGAACGTCGAGGGAGGACAGGAGTTCAGGGATATCTTCCCGGTGCCCAAGCATGAAAATCCTGTCTTCCAGGGCGAGATTTTGAATGAGGGCCTTGATATGCTGCAGTCGGGGGCCATCTCCGATGATGTAAAAAAAAGTATTGGGAACGGCTTTCAGGATCAAAGGGGCAGCCTGTACAAAATACGGATGCCCCTTCCAGCTTCGCAAAACCCCGATCATCCCTACAGAAAAATCGCTCTTTTTAAGGGCCGGCTTGATTCTTTCAGGATCGAATCGGTCCAAATCGATTCCCGTGGGCATGGAAAATATTTTAGCGGGATCAAACCCGTTGTCCTGGATCATCCTTCGCCGGATCTCTTCCCCAGTGGTAATAATGGCCGCAGGGAGTTTATTATAAATGAAACGGCTCCAGACGGATTTGCTGATGGGCGTGGAAAGATGCCGTGTTCTGATGATCTGGGGCTTGCGCCGGGAAAGTCTTGCCGCCAGGGAAGTAATCCAGCTATCCGAAGAACTATGGGTGTTGACGATCTCGATTTTTTCCCGGTCGATCAGAGAAGCCATTTTCCAAAGGGAAAGGATATTCTCTTTCTGGAAATGGAAGGGAAGGACTTCGACGCCATGTTTGGGGGCCTGATCAAAAATATGGCTCCGGGGTGAGGCGGCAATGACCACCCGATGCCCCCTTTTTATCATTCCCAGGGATTCCAATAGTATCCGAATCTCCTGGCCTCCCCAGCCTTCCGAGGATTCGCTGTGGAGGATCGAAAGGGGGAATTTTGGAGGGCTCTCGGGGTTTAAAGATTTCAAGGGCCACTCAGTTCCTTGGATGAATCCCGGGTCAAGGTAAAGATATCCTCGTAGACCCGGAGCATCTCCTGGACATTGGATTCCAGGGGGATCAGGGAAGAGACGTTGCAGATCCGGCGGCGATCCCCCGGTCCTTCCCAAATCCGGAGTGCCCTCTGCAAGATGCCGGCCATTTCTTGTATGTTGCGGGGGTCATCGATAATCAACCCATTTTTTCCCTCGCGAATGAGTTCGGACGCGCCGGTCATGCGTGTCGTGACCAGCGGCAGGCCGCAGGCGAGGGCTTCCATGCAGGTATTGCCAAAAGGCTCATATACAGAAGGCAATATAAACAGATCGCCCGCCCCATAAAAATTTTCCACATCCCGGCGGGGGCCGACAAAAAAAACCCGATCGAGGACCCCCAGTTTTCCGGCCATATCGTGATAATGAGCCGGCCGATCCTTACCGACCACCAGGAGTTTTACGTTTTTTTCCAAATGGGGAAGGCTCGCAATGATAAATTTTAATCCCTTTCTCTCAAAGCCAGACCCTATAAAAAGCAAGGCTCGATCCCTTTCTCCCAGGGCAAATTTTTGACGGATTTTTTCACGATGCTGCAAGGACCTTTCGGGGTTGAATTGGGTCTGGTCGACTCCGTTATAAACCACCCGGATTTTCGAGGCCGGAACCTGATAATGACGGATGATTTCCTCTTTTCCTCTTTGGGAAACGGCAATGATATGCTTTAAATGAGGGGAGCGGAAAAGCCGTTTTTCCAGAGAAAGCATGGAGCGGTGCATGGGATTTAGGGAATGGGAAAGGCTCTTGATCCAAGGTTCTATCTTTTTTCTCTGGATGAGCCATTCTCGATGGCAACCATCCCCCGCCCGGTAGACATCCTGGTAGAGGGTTCGGTCAAAACTGTGGATGACGTCGAATTTCTCCTTCCGCACCATAGAAGAAGCGAAGAGGGCAAAGCTTAAAACTTCCAGGAAAGAAACAGCATTTATAGTTGGGACTCGATGGAAGATCAGTTTCCCGTTTTCCCCCGAGCCCGTCTCCCAGCGTTTAGCAAATACATGGATTTCGTGGCCTTCCCGAACCAGCCGGCCGATCAGCCTCGACAGGTAAATTTCCGCGCCGCCATAAGGGTCAAAATGCTTTCGTACGACTGCGATCTTCATCCTTCTTAATCCAAGAAATGAAAGGCTTTTTCCAGGACTTCTTCCTCGGTTATCTCTTCCAAGCACCGGCTTCTCTTGCTTCCCTGGCACCCGTCTTTCCCGCAGGGCCGACATTCCCAGTCCTTCTTGATGACCACGTGACCGTTCCCCCAGGGGCCCCAGTTGAATTCTCCCGAAGGTCCGAAGAGGGCGATCACCGGCGTGCCCACGGCCGCGGCGATATGCATGGGGGCGGTGTCCACCCCCAGGAAGAGCCGGGACCGCCGGCTCAGGGCGGCCAGCTGCTTCAGGGTAATCTTCCCCGCCAGGTTGACCGGTCGGGTCCGGCAGGATTTCAGGATGCCATCGATTTTCTTCAGTTCCTTTTCTTCCTTTCCCCCGGTCAATACGACCCGCGCCTTCCCGCTTTCCTGCAGCGCATCGATGACCGCAGCCATGCCCTCGTCCCGCCAGCACTTAAACAGCCAGCGGGAGGTGGGATGAATATGCAGCACCGGGTCGGCGGGACCGATTCCTTCCTTGGCTAGAAGGAAATCGATGGTTTCGCGGTCTTCCGGGGGGTAAAAAAGCTCCACTCCTTTGCCCTGCGGGTCGAGCCCCAGGCTGCGGGGAAATTCCAGCATCTG
This sequence comes from Deltaproteobacteria bacterium SM23_61, assembly GCA_001304105.1. GTDB lineage: Bacteria > Desulfobacterota > SM23-61 > SM23-61 > SM23-61 > SM23-61. Next base: position 2,055 of record LJUR01000265.1, on the reverse strand, counting down.
CTCCACCATGTGGGCTTTCCAGTCGGGCGGGCGGACCCAATGATTATAGACCCACTTCTTCCACCACAGCCCGCGCGGGTCGTGCAGGCCTACCTTCCAGCGCGCCCCGCTGGCCAGACACAGGAAGGCTCCCCGGTCTCCCTCGGTCATATTAACCGCCAGGTCGAACTTTCGCCGGCGAACTTCCCGGACAAATTTCCCTTCCCAGCGAACCCTCTGCCGCAGGGGCAAAGCCTTCCAATGCGGGTCGAACACCAGGATTTCGTCCAGCAGAGGGTTTCCGGTGAGCATTTCTTCCGTGCCAGCGTTCACCACCACCGCCAGGTGGGCCTTCGGAAAAGCCTCGCGGAAGGCCCGGATGGTGGGAACCATAAGGAGGACATCTCCGATGTTCCGCAACCGGATGAGCAAGATCCGTTCTACCGGCTCTGTTCTAAGGTCCAGATTTTTCACTCTTGGGGAGCTCTTTCAGCTTTATATACTTGGCAAAGGAATAATACGAATACAGAACCGAAAGGACGAAACCCAGGTATCCTTCCAGAAACCCGGCCCGCAGCAGATACATCTGCAGAAAGGTAAAGGGGGGGCGAAAGACCACGTCCATTCGACGGAATTTCCTTCGCGCTCGATGCATCTCCTGGGCGGCCAGGGTGGAGTAGCGATCCATCCGCACGAAAAAATCGCTCAGGGACTGGTAGGTCTTGTGAATCAGGGGATGGGTCAGGGTAGCAGTCTTCCCTTCAACCTCCACCCGCTCGTGAACGGCCCTTTCCCCGAAACGGCCCCGGCTCTTCCGAAAAAGCCTCAGGTTCAGGTCCGGATACCACCCGCAGTAACGAATCCACTGCCCCAGGAAAAAATTCTTCCGCGGGATCCAGTAGCCGTCCACGCCCCGGTTTTCCTCGAGGCTTTTTTGCATTTCCTGGCGGAGTTCGGGACTCACCCGTTCGTCGGCATCCAGGTTCAGGACCCATTCGTTCCCCGCCTTTTCGACGGCGCTGTTTTTCTGGCCCGAATATCCTTTCCATTCCTCCTGAAAAATCCGCGCCCCGTATTCCTCACAGATGCTCAAAGTCCGGTCCGTGCTGCCGTTGTCCACCACCAGGATTTCATCGGCCCACTTCACGCTATCCAGGCAGTCGCGGATGTTCCGCTCTTCGTCCTTGGTGATGATGGCTACACTGATCTTTTCCATTTTCAAAAACCAAATATCTCACCACAGAGGACACAGAGAACACAGAGAATAAAATAATATTTAAAAGGCTAAAAGAATCCGCGTTTAACCAACTCCAAGAATTTGTTTTAAAAATTTGACTGCAATGATTTTTCTCTGTGGCCTCTGTGATCTCTGTGGTGAAAAGGTCTTAAGCTTTTTCCAGGGGGAGTGCTTCGTCGATGAGCATGATGGGGATATCATCTTCAATCCGGTAGATCAACCCGCAGTGGTGGCAGACAAGCTGATTCTGCGCTTCCCGGTACTCCAGCTCCCCCGTGCAGCCAGGCTCGCGGACACATTTCGGACAGGCCAGAATCTCCAAAAGATCCTTACTCAAAGCCATATGACCTCCGTAAAAATAGTAAGTTGAGAGGTGAGAGTTGAGAGTTGTTAAAAAAATTTAAATACCGTGAGTCGTAAGGCGTGAGGCGTAAGGGGTAGAAAACCCCGATTTTACAACTCCCAGCTCCCAACTCCCAGTTCTCTTAAACTCCCAACTCTCAACTCCCAACTCCCAGTTTTTCTAATGCCGTTTTCAGGACTTCCTCCACGGTAATGGAGTTCATGCATTCCAGAGTGTCGCACTTTTTCCGGAAGCAGGGGCTGCAGGAAAGAGCTTTCCGGATTACCCGGTCATGATTCCCGTAAGGGCCTGTCCTCCAGGGGGCAGTGGGGCCGAAGAGGGCGATGAGCGGCGCCTTCACCGCCGCCGCCAGGTGCATGGGCCCGGTGTCCGGCGTCACCACGAGATCCGCCAGGGAAAAGACCCCGGCAAGCTCCCTCAGGCTGGTCACCCCCGCCAGGTTCAAGACTTTGCGGCCCCGGTCCGCCCGGTTCAG
>LJUR01000036.1 GCA_001304105.1 Deltaproteobacteria bacterium SM23_61 | reverse complement strand
AACTGTCTTCCCTCCCAGCTCTCTGCGGGGGAGCAGCAGAGGCTGGCCATCGCCCGGGCGGTGGTCAATGACCCGGTTCTCCTCCTGGCGGATGAGCCCACGGGAAACCTGAGCATCACCGCGGCGGAAGAAATCATCCGTCTTTTTGAAAAGATCAACCTGCGGGGAACCACCGTGGTTCTGGCCACCCATAACGAGGGGCTCGTGGCCGCCTGGCCCAAGGAAAAGGTCGTCCTGGAGCAAGGAAAACTGTTGACCGCTTCTACCCCGCCGCCCCTGACCGGGGGGGAAAGACCCGTTCGGACCGGGGGGCGGGTTTTTCAAGGAGGATGATAGGTTCGAGGGAATGAGGGGATATTTTTTCCGCCAGGCATGGCAAAACCTGATCCAGAATCCATGGCTGAACGCCATTACCCTGGGAACCATCACCCTCTCTTTTTTGATCCTGGGCGTGTTCCTGATCCTTTTCCTCAACACCAAGGGGCTGCTGGAAGATTGGGGGGGCCGGATTCGAGTCACTGCCTACCTGGACGGCTCCCTGAGCCGGGAACCGGTGAACCGGCTGCGGGAAAAGATCCTGGGGTTTGAGGAAGTCCAGGAAATCAAGCACCGCTCCAAGGAGGAGGCTCTTAGGCTTCTGGAAGAGAAGATGCCCGAGCGGAAAGAACTACTCCGCGGCCTTCCGCGAAACCCCTTGCCGGCCTCCCTGGAAATCTGGCTCCAGGAGAGATATCAGAATGCCGAAGGGGTCCGGAGCCTGGTCAGGAAACTTCGGGGTCTGTCCGAAATCGAAGATCTCCAGTACGGGTCGGACTGGCTGGAACGTTTCTCCGCATTCATGGCCCTACTGAAAGTGCTGGGCCTGGGCCTGGGGGGACTCCTTCTCCTGGCCACGATCGTGGTCATCTCCAACACCATTCGGCTGAGCATCTTCGCCCGCAGGGAGGAGATCGAAATCATGCGGTCCGTGGGAGCGACCGGGCCTTTCATCCGCGCCCCTTTTTATATCGAAGGGCTCCTCCAGGGATTTCTGGGGGCGGTTCTGGCGGTGGGCGCGCTCTTTGCCCTTTTTCGGATATTTTTGACCCGGGTCTATGAGCCGTTGAGGGACCTGTTAGGGAATTTTCCGGTCCAGTTTCTCAGCCTGGAGCAGATGGTCGCCGTGGCCCTGGGGGGTCTGGTCCTGGGGCTTTTCGGGACGCAAGTCTCGGTGGGGAGGTTCCTGCGACTTTGAGAATTGGGGGATGGATGGCCTTCATCGGTACCCTCTTCCTGGCCGGCAGTCTGTGGGCCCAGGGCGATTCTCCAGGCCGCTTCCAGGGGGTGGAACAGGGCAAGAAGGAGCTGGGGGGAATCAAGAAGAAGATCCAGGAAGAGAAGCAGCGCATCCGGGATATCAACAAGAGGGAATCCTCGGTCATCAGTCACCTGAATACCCTGGACCGCAACCTCCATGAAAAGGACAAGGAGCTAAAGTCCCTGAAGCAAAAACTTGTCCGGGTGGACCGGAAGGTCAAGAGAGCCAATAAAGACCTTGGGTACCTAGCGGTGAATATCGACGCGCAGGAGAAGTTGCTTTCGGACCGGCTCGTGGCCCTGTACAAGTTTGGCGACACGGAGATGCCCCAGTTGCTTTTTTCCTCCGGGTCCTATGAAGATTTCCTGAGCTTGCGGTGGTATCTGACCTCCATCCTGGAACAGGATCGTCGGCTGATCGACGATTACCGCAAACGGAAGACGGTGGTGAGAAATTACCAGCGTGAGCTGGTGGAAGATGAACAGGAGCTCAAAAGCCTGAAGAAGAAGGCCGAGCAGAAAAAGGGGGAAATCCAGAAGGACCTGCTCAAGAAGGGAATGATCCTAGACGCCGTGCGGCAGCAGAAGCAGGTCCATCTGGCAGCCATCCGGGAGCTGGAGGCGGCCTCGGCCAAGCTCCAGAGGCTGATCAACCGGCTGGAAAAGGAACTGCGGGAGAAGGCCAAGGAAAAGACCTTTCTCCCCTCAGCCAGGGGTTTCGGGGCCCTGCAGGGAAAGCTGCCCTTCCCGGTCAGGGGAAAGATTCTCAGCACCTTCGGAAGGAACGAAAACCCGAAATTCAACACCTTTACGGTCCAGAAGGGGATCGAAATCGAAGCGCCCCTGGGCGCCGGCATCCGGGCGATTCACGACGGGCGGGTGCTCTATTCGGACTGGTTCAAGGGATACGGCAAAATTCTGATCATCGATCACGGGGAAGGGTATTATACCCTTTCCGGACACGCCTCCGCGCTCCTCAAGGCGGTGGGAGAAGAAGTCCGGGCGGGGGACGTGGTGGCGCTCGTGGGGGACACGGGCTCGCTCAAAGGCCCCTGCCTCTATTTTGAGATCCGCCAGCGGGGAAGACCCCTGGATCCCCTGGCGTGGCTGAGGAATTGAAAGAGGTTTTCTCGGTGATCACTGTGGCTGAAAAAATGGAAGGAATGAATCAAGGCCCGAGGGCTTTTGGAAAGCCCGCGGAAGGGCCGTGAATCCATCCGCCGGGGAACGGCAGATGGGAAGGAGAAGTCGATGAGCGGTTGGACGAACAAGAAGAAATTTCTCGCTGTGGTCTTTGTCTTCTTTTTTCTGGGAATCTACCTGGGCCTTACCCACGCCCGGCGCGTGGGGACGGATGTGGAATCGACCTACGGAAAGCTGAAGGTTCTGGCAGATGTCTTGTCCATCGTGGAGCGGAACTATGTAGAGCCGGTGGTGGCCAACGACCTTATTAGCGGGGCGATCAACGGCATGCTGGAGACGCTGGACCCGCACAGCAACTACATGACCCCGGAAATTTACAAGGAGATGCAGACCGAGACCCGGGGCAGCTTCGGGGGGATCGGGTTCGAGATCACCATCCGCGACAAGGTTCTGACCGTGGTGGCGCCCATCGAGGACACCCCCGCTTCGCGGGCCGGGATCCAGAGCGGCGACATGATTCTGCGCATCAACGGGAAATCGACCAAAGACATTACCCTGATGGAGGCCGTGAGACTCATGCGCGGGCCCAAGGGGACCCAGGTGACCATCACCATCATGCGCCAGGGGTTCACCGAACCCAAGGACCTCACCATCACCCGGGCCATCATCCCCATCCGCAGCGTCCGCTCTAGGATGCTGGAGCCGGGGTATGGGTATCTGAAGCTTACCCAGTTTATCGAGAGGACGTTCCCCGACATGGAGGCCGCCCTGAGGAAACTGGAGACCCGGGACGAGTCCCTGAGAGGGTTGATCCTCGACCTGCGCAACAACCCGGGAGGGCTGCTGGAACAGGCGGTGAAGGTGGCCGACCTGTTTCTGGACTCGGGAATGATCGTCTACACCGAAGGCCGGGTGGAAGGCCAGAAGATGAAGTTCTTCGTCCAGAAGAAAGAAAAAATGCGCGAGTACCCCATCATCGTCCTGGTCAATGGGGGCAGCGCCAGTGCCTCGGAAATCGTGGCCGGAGCGCTGCAGGATCACGGCCGGGGGGTGGTCCTGGGAAGCCAGACCTTCGGCAAGGGTTCGGTCCAGACCATCATCCCCCTGGAAGACGGTTCGGCCCTCCGCCTGACCACAGCCCGGTACTATACTCCCAACGGCCGGGTCATCCAGGCCAAGGGGATTACCCCGGATATCCTGGTTGCGGATGGGATTCCGGAAGGGAGACGGAACGTGGTACCGCGCACCGTGCGGGAAAAGGACCTGGAACACCACCTCCAGGGGGAGAAGGAAAAGGGGGCGCCGGAAAAAGCCGTGGAGCCGGCCAAAAAGCCTGAGGCCGCGGCGGCCGCCAAGCCAACCGGGGACCCGCCGCTGGACCGGGCGCTGGAGCTCTTGAAAACCTGGCACATCCTGAATAAGGTGAGCAAGAAGACGCCGGCTTGAAGGCCGTGAGGGAGAAAAGGAACATGGAGGCTTTGGAAAGATCTTTCCGGTACCCTCTGAGCGGCGAGGGATGGGGACCCAAGTTTGCTTTCGGCGGAATCCTGTACGTCCTGGGCAGTTTGCTAGGCCTCCTCCCCTGGGTGGGGTGGATTGGCAGCATCCTCATCGCTTTCCTCCCCCTGGGTTACGCCTATAAAGTTTTCCGCGATCATCTGAAGGGGGATGAAGGGCCCCTTCCGGCCTGGGCAGATTGGGGAGAGCTGTTCACTATGGGGCTTTTTGTTTTTCTTCTCTCCCTGGGGTACTGGATCATCCCCGGGTTGATTTACTGGCTGGGGAAAGTCCTCTGGGACAGCGGAGGGTTTGCCGCCTTTCTGGGCGTCCTGTTCATCATCCTCGGCCTGGGGGTAGGCCTGGTGGCTTTCTTCCTTCTGCCCATGGCTATGGCCTTTTACGTCCGGCAGAACGAATCCTTTTCCGCTGCCTACCGCTGGAGCGGCATCGTGGAAAAAATCTGGGTGGTGCAGAGGGAATATTTCATCGGCTGGCTTGCCAGCCTGATTTTCCTCATGGTTCTTTTTTTCGTGAGAAACTATTTTCTTTACATCGGCTGGGTCATCCATGCTTTCGGGGTGTTTTACCTGAGCCTGGCGGCGGCCCATCTCTTCGGTAGCCTCTGCCGCAAGAGCATGGAGGTCAACCGGTGAGCGATGGGGGTCACGGGCTGAAGAAAAGCCAGGATGCCTCCTGGCTTTCTTTTTGCGAAGGGCTTTTGGGGACGCGGATGAACACGGATACACACAGATTTAATATTTGCTAAAGGATTGAAGAAAGAAGGCTAATGGACACAGATGAACACAGCCCGGCAGAACCGCAACCCAAAGGAATCACCCCCTCCCTTCCCTCCCCCCTCGAGGGGGAGGGCTTGCCCTGTGGAGTAAGATTCGATACTCCACAGGGTAAAGGTGGGGGGGATGCTTTTTACCCAACAAAATTTGACGACTTTGCAAAACAGTAGTACAGATAAACAGAGAAAAGGATTCATGAAAAAGGCCTAATAAAATCTTAAGATTTTATAAAACGGTAGTACAGAGAAAAATCCCCTGAAAGCAGGGAAATGGACTGTGGGGAAGATTTAGGATGACTCGAAATCAGAAGTTCAAGGAAGGAAAGCCTTTGAAGGACCCGGAGATCAAAAGAAAATCCGCCTTTCGGGAATACGCCGAGGCGATCCTGGTAGCTCTGGTGCTGGCCTTATTGATCCGTACCTTTGTCGTCCAGGCCTTCAAAATCCCATCGGGATCCATGGAACCCACCCTGGAGATTGGAGACCACATTCTGGTGAACAAGTTCATCTACGGGGTCAAAATTCCCTTCACCGGTTTATCTTTCTGGGCCTGGGAACAGCCCCAGCGGGGGGACGTCGTGGTGTTCACCTATCCCCTGGAGCCGGAGAAGGATTTTATCAAGCGGGTGATCGCCGTGGGGGGGGACACGGTGAGGATGGTGAACAAAAAACTCTACATCAACGGGGCCGAGGCCTACGATCCCCACGCCGTGTACAAGGGGGAAACCCCCTTGTCCGGGGATATGCAGAAACGGGACAACTTCGGACCGGTAACCGTTCCTGAAGGAAAGCTCTTCGTCCTGGGGGACAACCGGGACCGGAGCCTGGACAGCCGCTTCTGGGGGTTTGTCCCCCTGGGGGAGGTGAAGGGGAAAGCGTTCATCATCTACTGGTCATGGGATAGCAAGGATACGACGGTGCGCTGGAAGCGGCTGGGCCGGCTGATTCATTGAGGAAAAGGGCGACCATGAAGCGACGGGACAAAGAAGTGGTCATGGACGAGGAGAGCATGGAGCGGGCGCTGGCTCGCATCACCCATGAGATCCTGGAGCGCAATCAGGGGGTGAAGGACCTGGCCCTCGTGGGCATCCGCACGGGCGGGGTTTACCTGGCGGAGCGGATCCGGGATAAGATTGAACAAATGGAAAAAGTGCGGGTCCCCTCGGGGATCGTCGACATCACCCTGTACCGGGACGACTTTGCCATCGGTCTTCCCCGCCCCCTGGTGGGAAAGACGGAGATCCCCTTCTCGCTGAAAGAAAAAAAGGTGATCCTGGTGGACGACGTTCTCTATACGGGTAGGACCGTTCGCGCCGCCATGGACGCCCTGATCGATTTCGGGCGGCCCCAGTTCATCCAGCTGGCGGTCCTGGTGGACCGGGGACACCGGGAATTTCCCATCCAGGCCGATTATGTGGGCAAAAAGGTCATCACTTCCTCCCAGGAGGAAGTGACCGTCAATTTCCGGGAGCTGGAGGGGCAGGACCGGGTGGTGCTGCAGGAAATGATACCGGAATAGGAAAATCAGTAAAGGGTTATCCGCCGATTTCGCAGAAAAACAAATTGGAATGCTGGAATAATGGATTTATGGAATAATGTGAAGTCGAAAAGCAAAAAAGTCGTTGTTCCCTCCCTCTTCCATTGTTCCACGATTCCATTCTTTCTTCAGGAGTGCTTTACCCGTGGGTATCCGTGTTCATCCGCGTCCCCCCCCACCCTAACCCTCCCCCTCGAGGGGGGAGGGGAGGGAGGGGGTGATTCCTTTGGATTGCGGCTTTGCCGCCCAGGGTTCATCTGTGTCCCATTGGGTTTGTTTCGGATTTCCATATTCGGATTTTGAATTTAAAAGCAGCGAATAAGGTCCTCTGTAAGAATCTGGAGGAGCAGAAATGGCGGACGAAAAGAGCCGGGGATCGGATCAGGAACTGGCGGAGCGCCCCGCGCGACGCCTGGCCGGGAAAGACCTTTTGGGGATCCAGGGGCTGAGCGTTTCGGACATCGAAATCATCCTGGACACGGCCGAGTCGTTCAAGGAGGTATCCACCCGGGAGATCAAAAAGGTTCCCACCCTCCGGGGCAAGACGATCATCAACTTCTTCTTCGAAGCAAGCACCCGCACCCGGACTTCCTTTGAAATCGCGGCCAAGCGATTGAGTGCCGATGCCGTCAACATCTCAACCTCCGGCAGCAGCCTGGTCAAGGGGGAGACGCTGATCGACACGGCCAAGAACCTGGAGGCCATGAACCCGGACTGCATCGTCCTGCGGCACTCCGCGGCCGGAGCTCCCCATCTCCTGGCCCGGCTCATGCGTGTGCCGGTCATCAATGCCGGGGACGGGGCCAACGAGCATCCCACCCAGGCCCTTCTGGACATGTTTACCGTGCGGGAGAAGAAAGGGAAACTGGCTGGACTCAAGGTGGCCATCGCCGGGGATGTTCTGCACAGCCGGGTGGCCCGCTCGAACATCTATGGCTTTACCAAGGTGGGGGCGGAAGTTCACCTCACCGGCCCGCCGACGATGAAGCCCCCGGAAGTTGAGGGATTGGGGGTCCAATGGCACAACAGTCTACGGGAGCTGATTCCGGAAATGGATGTGATCATGATGCTGCGCATCCAGCTCGAGCGCCAGGGGGGCGGCTTCTTCCCAACACTGCGGGAGTATTCCCGGTTTTTCGGCTTGAACCTGGAGGCGCTCAAAAAAGCCAAGCCCGATGTGTTGATCATGCATCCGGGCCCCATGAACCGCGGGGTGGAAATATCCCCGGAAGTGGCCGACGGGCCCTACTCGGTGATTCTGGAGCAGGTGACCAACGGCGTGGCCGTGCGCATGGCGCTGCTCTATCTATTGGTGGGTGGGGTGGAATAAAATTTAACCGCAGAGCACGCAGAGAGCGCAGAGCTTTTTCTTGGTAAAGACAAAAAACACAAATCCTTCTATGGATGGAGGCTCCTCTTTGCCTTTCGGTCTTCCGGGGATCGAGACAAAAGGATGAACGAAGAGGAGGCAGAGAGCGCAGAGAACGTTCCTGGAAAGCCCCTTGGCCGTTTTGACTTTCCGGGAAGGGTGGGAAAGAGGGCCGCTTTGGCCCCTGCATCCTGGCGCTAGGCATTTGGCCATTTCCACCTCTGCGTGCTCCGCAACCTCTGCGGTTAAGTTTTTCTTAGTTGGGATTTGATCCTGCGCTTCGCGGGATTGGTGCTTATTTGTTATTTGGTGCTTGAGATTTGGAGTTTTCTTCTTCTCTGCGTTCTCCGCGATCTCTGCGGTGAATTCCGTATTTTTGACAGGAGTTGGCGATGAACATCTTATTCAAGAACGCCCGGGTGATCGATCCGGCCAGCGGCACGGACCGGCCGATAGACGTGCTGGTCAAAGACGGCAAGATCAAGGAGATGGGGCCAGGAATCCCCGAATCGAGAGCGCGGGCGGGCCTGTCCAAGAGGGGGGAGCGGGAGTCTTCCCAGCCGTCAGGAGAGATCATCGACTGCACGGGGAAAGTCCTGGTGCCGGGCCTTTTCGACATGCACTGCCATCTTCGCGAGCCGGGCTTTGAATACAAGGAAACCATCGAAAGCGGGTCGATGGCCGGGGCGGCCGGCGGATATACGGCCCTGGTCTGCATGGCCAATACCAACCCGGTCAATGACACCCGCGCCGTGACCGAGTACATTCTCCGCCAGGCCCGGCAGCGGGCCTGCACCCACGTCTTCCCCGTGGGGGCGGTCACCAAGGAGTTGAAAGGCGAAACTCTGGCGGAGATCGGGGAATTGAAAGATGCAGGAGTGGTGGCGCTCTCCGACGACGGAAAACCGGTGGTGAACAGCAACCTGTATCGCCGGGCCATGGAATACGCCAGGGGATTCGGCCTGCCGGTCATCTCCCACTGCGAAGACCTCACCCTGAGCGGCCAGGGGGTGATGAACGAGGGCCTGGTCTCGACCCACCTAGGGCTGCGGGGGATTCCCAACGCCGCCGAAGAGGTGATGGTCCTGCGGGACATTTGCCTGGCGGAGCTCACCGGGGCCTCGCTGCACATCGCCCACGTGAGCACCGCCGGTTCCGTCCGGGCCATCCGGGAAGCGAAGACCCGGGGGGTGAAAGTCACGGCCGAAACGGCGCCCCATTACTTTTCCCTGACCGACGAAGCGGTTCGCGGGTTCGACACCCATACCAAGATGAGTCCGCCCCTGAGAACGGCCAGAGACGTGGCGGCCATCATTGCCGGTCTCAAGGACGGGACTCTGGATGCCATCGCCACCGACCACGCTCCGCAGACAGTCATCGAAAAGGACGTGGAATTCGATAATGCGGCCAACGGGATCATCGGGCTGGAAACCGCTTTGCCCCTGACTTTGAGGCTTGTGAATCAGGGGCACCTGACTCTCATGGAGGCCATCCAGAAGCTGACCGTGGCCCCGGCCCGGATTCTCGGGCTGGACAAGGGACGGCTGAAGGTGGGGGGAGACGCCGACCTGACCCTGATCGATCTGGATCGGGAAGAGACCATCGAGGTGAGTCGGTCCAAGTCCAAGAGCCGCAATTCCCCCTTCCAGGGATGGAAACTGAAAGGATTCGCGGTGATGACGGCGGTGGGCGGAAGGATCGTCCACCGGGCTTCCGGAAGTTAGGAAAAATATCAACCGCAGAGCACGCAGAGACCGCAGAAACAGAAAATGGAATAATGGAATGATGGAATGATGGTTAATACCATTGGTTTTTCCAATATCCCATTATTCCGTCATTCCAATTCTTTAGCTTTTTTCTCTGTGTTCTCTGTGACCTCTGTGGTTAAGTTTTTAATTGGAGGAGGAAAGAAAGCGTTGGAAAAGTTGCCCATGACCAAAGAAGGATACGCCAAACTCCAGGAAGAACTGGACCGGTTGAGACGGGTGGAGCGACCCCAGGCCCTTCAGGCCATGAATGAAGCGGCGGCCCACGGAGACATCAGCGACAATGCCGATTACCGGGTCGCCAAAGAGCGGCGGGACTACGTGGAAAGCCGGATCAAAGAACTGGACGACAGACTGGCGAGGGCCCAGGTGATCGATACCCGGGACCTGGCTACGGATAAAGTAGTCTTTGGATGCACCGTCCTCCTGGGGGAGACGGAGGCGGAACGCCGGGTCAAGTACAAGATCGTGGGGGCCCATGAAGCGGACATCCGTGCGGGCCGGATCTCCATCCATTCTCCGGTAGGCAAGGCGCTCATCGGCCACCGTCTGGGGGATGTCATCCAGGTGTCCGTTCCTTCGGGAAAGAAGGAATATGAAATTCTGGAAATCAGCAGCGAATGAGGGAGTGTGGTGAACGATGGCGAAGATCCTTGTGGCCGATGATGAACTGAGCATGCGCCAGTTCCTCGAGATCCTTCTGAAGAAAGAAGGACACGATGTCCTCTGCGCCCCAGACGGCCAGGAGGCCCTCTCCCGGTTTCAGGACAACCCCGTCGATCTGGTCATCACCGACATCAAGATGCCCCGGATGGACGGCCTGGACCTGCTGCGGAAGGTGAAGGAACGACGTCCGAACCTGCCGGTGATCATGGTCACCGCCTACGCGTCCCCCGAAGACGCCATTTCGGCCATGAAGTCCGGGGCCTATGACTACCTGACCAAGCCCTTCAAGTTGGAGGAGATCAAGTCAGTCATCCGCAACGCCCTGGAACAGACCCCGGGACAGGAGGCCGCAGCCCCGGTGGGGATTTTCTGCAACATCGTGGGACACAGCTCCAAGATGGTGCAGATCTACAACCTGGTCCGGCAGGTAGGACCGACCAAGACCAATGTGCTCATCTCCGGGGAGAGCGGCACGGGAAAAGAGCTGGCCGCCCGCGCCATCCATCAGCACAGCCCCCGGGGAGGTAAGCCCTTCGTGACCATCAACTGCAGCGCCATTCCCGAGAACCTCATGGAGAGCGAGCTCTTCGGTCACGTGAAGGGGGCCTTCACCGGAGCGGTGGCCAACAAGAAAGGCCTCTTCGAGATCGCCCACGAGGGGACCGTCTTCCTGGACGAGATCGGAGACCTCTCGCCCCTCATCCAGGTGAAACTCCTGCGGGTGATCCAGGAACGGGAGTTCATGCGGGTGGGCGAGACCCAGACGGTAAGCGTGGACGTGCGCATCATCTCGGCCACCAATAAAAACCTGGAGCAGGAGGTCATCTCGGGCAAATTCCGGGAGGACCTCTTCTACCGCCTCAACGTGGTGCATCTGCACCTGCCCCCCCTGAGGGAGAGGCGGGAGGATATCCCCCTTCTGGCCCAGTTTTTCCTGGAGAAATACTCCAAGGAGCTGGAGAAAAACGTCCGCTCGATTTCTTCCTACGCCCTGGACACCCTGATGACCTACAATTTCCCGGGCAACGTCCGGGAGCTGGAGAACATCATCGAACGGAGCGTTGCCTTGGAGGGGTCCAACATCATCCTGCCGGAAAGCCTGGTCCTCTCCGAGCACAAAAGGGAAGGGGTCCCCAAGGGGCTGCCTTCCATGCAGCTTACCCCCGCCGGCCTGGACCTGGAAAAAGAGATCGACCAGCTGGAGAAGGAGATCATCCAGCAGGCCCTGCAGCTGAGCAACGGGGTGATCAAGAAAGCCGCGGAGCTCCTCCGCCTGAGTTTCCGGTCCATGCGCTGGAAGATCCAGAAACACGGCCTGAAAGAATTCGTCCAGGAAATGAAGGAATAAAATGTCCAATTGGACACGGATGAAAACGCATACACACGGATTTTATATTCGCCAAAGGCTTAAAGACAAAAGACCTAATGGGACACAGATGAACACAGATAAACACAGATAAAAAAAGAGGGGCAAAAAACGGCAGGAAGAGTCTTTATTAACTCACCCCTAACTCCTTACAATTCACGGCTGTTATGGAGACACGGATGAACGCGGATAAACAAGGAAAAAGGAGGGAATAAGAAATTAATAAAAGGGGAAAAAGGGACGATAAGAACCACAGGAGCCATTCTTAACCCCTAGGGGATGGATCCCTTAACCCATATCTTCCGGCCTTTGGATTTCAATAAAACATGCTCTGCGTGCCCTGCGCGCTCTGCGAGAAAAAATTTTTGATTTATTCTTTCGGGTTTGGGATGTATGGTTTCTGACGGAGAATCGGTGAAAGGCCCCGGGGCCGGAGAGATATCGCGGGACAACCTCTTTTCCCGGATTAAGTGGCTAATGTTTTTCCGGGTCGTGGTGGTCACCCTCCTCCTGGGGGCCACGGTCATGGTCCAGCTCCGGGACAGTTCCTTCTTCCGGTATGTCTCTCCCGTTTATTTTTACGCCTTCATCGGGTTCACCTACACCCTGACCCTTGTCTATGCCCTCCTGCTGCGACGGGTCCAGAGCCTGAAACTCTTTGCCTATGTCCAGATCCTGGGCGATGTCTTCTTCATCACCCTCCTGATCTACCTCACCGGTGGGATCTCCTCCATCTTTTCCTGGGTCTATCTTCTGGCCATCTTCAGCGCCGGAACGATCCTCTACCGGCGGGGGGGGCTGCTCGTCGCCTCGGCCAGCAGCATCCTTTACGGAGCCCTGCTGGACCTGGAATATTACCAGCTTCTCCTGCCCATCGGGGGACGTCAATTTTCTTCCCTCGAACCCCAAGGCATCTATGTTCTCTACCTGATTATGGTGAACATGGTGGCCTTCTACCTGGTGGCCATCCTCAGTTCTTACCTGGCGGAGCAGGTCCGCCGCAAAGAGGAAGAACTGAAAAAGCGGATCATCGATTATCGGCAGCTGGAACGCCTCTACAAGCACATCGTCCAGAACGTGGTGAGCGGGTTGGTCACGGTCGATGAAACGGGGCGGGTCACCTCCTTCAACCGAATGGCGGAAGAGATCACCGGGCGAAAGTTCGAGGAGGTCTACCAGGAGGAGATCGACTCGCTCTTCCCCGGGCTCTCCGCCTGGAGGCGGACGTTGGAAGAAAATCCCGGGGGAGGCGTGAATCGCCTTCTCCCGCTCCGATGGGAGACCCGGTTTCAGAGGAAGGACGGGGCTTCGCTGATTCTCGGCTTTTCCATCTCCCCCTTGAAAGATTCCAGCGATCGGGAAATGGGGAACATCTTTATCTTCCAGGACCTGACCCGCCTGCGGGAGATGGAGGAGCATCTGAAGCGGGCAGATCGCCTGGCGGCCGTGGGGAAGATGGCCGCGGGCATGGCCCACGAGATCCGCAACCCCCTGGCCTCGATCAGCGGCTCCATCGAGATCCTGAAGGACGAACTGGTAAGCTCGGCCCAGAACCAGCAGCTCATGGGCATCGTCCTGCGGGAGGTGAACCACCTCAACACCCTGATCGCCGATTTCCTGCTTTTCGCCCGGCCCTTTTCTCCGGGAAAGGAGGAAATCCATCTGAACCGCCTCATCGAGGAGATCCTCCAGATGTTCACCCGCGGCCCGGACTTCAACCGGCGAATCCGCCTGGAGACCCAATTCGAGGACGATCTGCACATCCAGGGGGACCCCCACCAGATCCGCCAGGTTTTCTGGAACCTCCTCATCAACGCCGCCCAGGCCATGCCCGAGGGGGGAGCGCTACGGGTGGAGCTGCGCAAGAACTCCTCTCCCCCCGCGTCATCCGGGGATCGGATTTTTGGGGAGATCTCGGTGATCGATTCCGGGACGGGGATCGGGGAGGATGAACGGGAGAAGATCTTCGACCCCTTCTACACGACCAAGGAGAGGGGAACGGGTCTGGGTCTTTCCATCGTACACAGCATCGTGGAGGGTTACGGGGGAAAGGTCACGGTCCAGAGCGAGCCAGGCCAGGGCACGACTTTCAGTGTATTCTTGCCTTTGTATCCTTAAAAGAACTCCCTGGCAATGGAAATGTCCTAAGGAAAGGATAAACAGCTTACCTTTAAGAGATGGAAAGCTTTTTCAAACGGTTCTTACGGCAGAAAGGGTCCGTTTTCCTTTGGGCCTTCCTTCTTGTGCTACCCCCCATTTTTATCCTAAGCCAGGCGATCTTTTCCCCGGACATAGCCTTTCTTTGGCCCGATTCCGCCGCTTCGTGGATTCGCTATCCCACCCCTCTGTCGACAATGACCCGCCGCTATGTGGACCAAGGCGAATTTCAGAAAGATTTTTTTATCGAAAACGAGAAGAAGGAACAGGTTTCCATCCATTTAAAAGCCTTCCGCAGTGCCGAATTATGGGTGAACGATTTTCCAGTTCCCTTGGAATTCAGCCAAAATTGGAAAGAAGGAGGCCGCGGCCCGATTTCCCCATGGCTGAAACAGGGGGCCAACACAATCCGGGTAATCGTCCATAACCCCCTGGGGCCGGCTTTGCTCTGGGTGAAGGTCGAGGGTTTGGACCTTCCGGTAAAGACCGATGAAACCTGGAAGGTCCGTTATCAAACGCGTCCCTATGTTCAGGCGGCTTTGGCAGATGACACCATCACCAACCCCGACAGCCGCAAATTCCCAACCCCCCTTCAATCCCTTTATAGAAAGTGGGTAAGTCTGCTCTCAATTTTCGGTTTAAGCATCGTCGTCTTCAGCGCTGCTCCTTTGCTTAGAAAAATTGGTAAGAGGGAATATCTTACTAGGATCGTTCCCCTGGCGATCTTCGGCGCGTGGGTTTACTTGTTCGCCGAAAAGATGGTTAAAATCGATTTGAATATCGGGTTTGACATTGGTTACCATTTGGAATACATCCTCTTTATCGTAAAAAATCAAAGAATTCCCATGCCAACCGAGGGATGGTCCATGTTCCACCCTCCCTTCTTTTATTTTCTCTCCGCCGGTTTCCTGCAGATGATCGGTTCTCTTTTTTCCTGGGAAAATCCTTTCCCCTTCCTTAAAATCATTCCCTTCCTGTGCGGAATCGGAAATGTGTGGGTCTCCTACTTTCTCCTCCGGCTCTTTTTTCAGGATGACCGGTCTCGAATCCTTGTGGGAATCCTCCTGGCGGGCTTGATTCCGATGAATATCTACATCTCCGCTTATGTGGGGAATGAGCCCCTCCATGCCTTCCTGATCGGCTTATCCCTGCTCGCCTGCGCCCGGATTCTGCGCAGCCCTGAGGTTAGGTGCCGGTCCATGATCCTCCTGGGTGTCCTTTTGAGCCTGGCCCTTCTGACCAAGGTCACTGCCTTTGCCGTCGTGCCGGTGGTGGCCATCTTCTTGCTCTACAAGCTGATTCGTGTCTTACCCTCCCGGCCGGGGGCGGTCGTCGCCCGGTTGGGGCTGTTTTTGTTGACCCTGGCGGCTATCGCAGGATGGTATTACGCCAGGAACATGATTTATTTCGGGTCCCCCTTTATCATTAACTGGAACCTACCCGGCAGGGTCTGGTGGCAGGATCCCGGCTTTCACACCCTTTCGTACTATTTTGGCTTTGGGCAAAGCCTGCAGCATCCTTACTTTTCCGGCTTCCACTCCTTTTGGGACTCCATCTATTCTACTTTCTGGGGAGACGGGTACCTGGCGGGTGAGGCTTTTCTGTCGGGGCGACATCCATTCTGGAACTATGATTATATGTCCGTTGTCTATCTCCTTGCCCTTCCGGCCACCGGGTTTTTGCTCATCGGCCTTGTCCAGGGGATACGGTTGGCTTTCCGGGGGAAGGAATGGAACTCCAGAGTTTCCTGGGCGTTTTTCGTCATAACCCTGTACGCCATCTTTGCCTTTTTCTTATATGGAACGCTGAAAGTCCCTGTGTACGGCCAGGCCAAAGCCTTTTACCTTCTTTCGGCAATGGCCCCGATCACGGTGTTCGGGGCCCTGGGGCTCGGGGTGGTCAGGGATTGGCTGGCGTCTCCGCGCTTGATGGTCGTGCGGGCTCTTTTTTACGGATGGCTGGGAACCCTGTTTACCTCTATTTATTTATCCTTTGCGGGATAATTTTTGCCCTATACTACAGTTTTGCAAAGTCTTTAACTTTCGCTAGGCAAAAAGCATCCCCCCCACCTTTACCCTGTGGAGTATTGAATCTTACTCCACAGGGCAAGCCCTCCCCCTCGAGGGGGGAGGGGAGGGAGGGGGTGATTTCTTTTGGTTGCGGCTCTGCCGCGCTAAGTTAACAGAGACTGGCTGATCATTGACATTTTTTGCCATTCCCACCCTAAAAAAATGTGCAAGGGTGTAATTCAGGAGCCTGTTATTTTTATCTAACTATTTGAAATTATTGATTTATAAATAATTTTCGGAGAACATGGCACATCTGGCAAAATACTTGCATATAGTAAACTCAAAAAGTTGATAGGAATGAAAGCCAAAGGAGGTGAGATTAGGGGGTAGAAAGAGGTTTTGAACCTGTGAGCATATAAGTTTCAGATCGGGTACTTCAAACTAAGAAAAAATTCAAACAAGGAGGAAAAGAAGATGTTCATGAAATTCAAGAAAGGGCAGAAAGGTTTCACGTTGATCGAGCTGATGATCGTCATCGCCATCATCGGCATCCTGGCGGCCATCGCCATCCCGCAGTTCACCGCTTACCGGCAGAGAGGTTTTAACGCCGCGGCCCAGTCCGACCTCAGAAATGCGGCCACCGCCCAGGAGGCCTATTACACGGACAACCAATCCTATACCGCAACCGCCGATGACCTGACCAATCGTGGGTATACCAAGACCACAAATGTTACCCTGACCATTGCTGGTGCGGATACCAGCACCTATCAGATGACGGCCAAACATACTTCGGGAGTGACCACTTGGGGCCTGACCGGGCCGGGTGGAGAGATCACGGCACAGTAATCCGGGATTTGCGCTTCCTGACATAAAGGGACGGTGCCGGGAAGAATCCGGCGCCGTCTTTTTTTTACTTTCATCGGTGTTCGAATGGGGCCAAATATAAAAGTTGAGAAAACCTTAATCGAGAGACTATCCACGAATTGGATATTGGTCTTTGTTCTTTTCTTGGCCATTCTAGGGACTTACTACGACATCTTGCCCTACCCCTTCATTAATCTTGATGACCCCTATTATATCCGCAGAAATCCTTACATCCGCGACCTGACCTGGGAAGGGATCTATAAAATCTTTTCTGAACCGATCGTGGGAAATTATTTCCCTCTCCAGATCTTGAGCTATGCTCTGGACTATAAAATCTGGCACCTCCAGCCTTTCGGCTACCATCTGCACAATGTGGTTCTCCATATTCTGAATGCCGCGCTGGTATTCCTCGTGCTGAAGAAAATATTTTCCAACCGCTTGGCGGCTTTCCTGGCGGCTCTCTTTTTTGGCCTCCATCCGATTCAAGTGGAATCCGTGACCTGGATTGCGGAGAGAAAAAACGTGCTCTCCATGGCCTTCATGCTTCTTTCCTTTTTGGCCTATCTTTACTACTTGGAAGAACCGCAAACGTTCCGAAGGCGGGTTTTTTATGCTGGTGCACTTTTGGTTTTTTTTCTTGCCCTTCTGGCGAAAGTGTCGGCGGTGGTCCTTCCTCTTTTGTTTTTCCTGTATGATCTCTCTTTTCTTCGGAGGGGAAAGTGGGAGATGGTCAAGGATAAAGTTCCCTTCCTGGGGCTGGCCCTCCTCTTTTCCTTCATCACCATCTGGGTTTACCATAGCAACAAGCAGATCGTGGATTTTCACGGGGGCTCCCCTTTTTCCACCTTCCTGACCATGATCAATG
>LJUR01000264.1 GCA_001304105.1 Deltaproteobacteria bacterium SM23_61 | reverse complement strand
AAGGTTTATTTCTTCGGAACCCCGATGAAGGACATTCATTTCTACTACCTGATTTGCACCATCGGGGTGATTCTAACCATCGCCGCGATCAAGCTCTTCAAGACCAAGGTAGGGCGGGCCTTCATCGCCATCCGGGACAGCGACGTGGCTGCGGAAACGATGGGGGTGAATCTTAATTATTATAAAACCCTTTCTTTTGCCGTCAGCGCTTTTTACACGGGAATCGCCGGAGGTCTCTACGCATTTATCCTGGGGTTCATCAACCCGGAAGGCTTCCATATCATCATGTCCATTACCTTTCTGGCCATGGTGGTGATCGGCGGGGTGGGCTCCATCATGGGCTCCATTGCCGGGGCCACCCTCATGACCTACCTGGACGTCAAGCTGCGGGCCATCCAGGACATCCCGGGCATCGGCCTTGCTGGTGAGTTTCTCCGAGAAGTACATGACCATGGGCGGCATCTCCAACGTGGCCATCATCGTTTACGGGCTGATCATGGTCCTGATCATCCTCTTCGAACCCCTGGGAATTTTCGGGCTCTGGATCCGGACCAAGAAGTACTGGAAAACTTATCCGTTCTAAAAACCGCAAGGCGTGAAGCGCGAGGGCGCAAGGGGAAAAAGAATTTTTACGTCCTCACGCCTTACGACTTGCGACTTGCGGTATTCAGAGGGAGGACGAATGCTTGGACAACTGATTGTCAGCGGCCTGGCCGTGGGTTTCTGCTACGCCCTGCTGGCCCTGGCCATGGTCATCATTTACAAGACCTCGGATGTGTTGAACTTCGCCCAGGGGGAGATGGCCATGATCAGCTCCTTCATTGCCTTCGTCCTCCTGGAGAGCTATCAAATTTCCTTCCCTATCGCCCTGGCCCTGACGCTTCTCTTTGCCGCGGGCCTGGGCGCCCTGCTGGAGTTCGCCTTCCTGCGGCCGGCGAAGAACCCCACGGTCATTGGGATGATCATCATCACCCTGGGGTTCGAAATGATCCTCATGGGAATCGCCGGGTGGAAGTGGGGGCCGGACCAGCGCAACCTGCCGTTCCCCGTACCCAGCTTCGAGACTTACAATTTCGGCGGGCTGCTGGTCAGCAAGATCAACTTCTGGACCATCATCGTCTGCTTGATCCTGATCGCCCTTCTCTTCGTCTTCTTCCAGTATTCCAAGCTGGGAACAGCCATGCGGGCCACCCAGCAGAACCGGCTGGTGGCCCGGCTCATGGGGATCCGCACCAAAAGGATCTTTTCCTTCACCTGGGCCCTGAGTTCCTTCATCGGGGCGGTGGCGGGGATGTTTATCGCCGCCCTTACCGTCCTGGACCCGCCCATGATGATGGACCCCCTGATGAAGGCTTTTGCCTCCGCCGTTTTAGGGGGCATGACCAGCCTTCCGGGAGCGGCGGTAGGGGGGACCATTCTGGGGGTGGTGGAAAACCTCTTCGGAGGGTATGTCTCCTTAGCGTTCAAATCAGTCGTGGCCTTTGCCGTCATTGTTCTCATGCTTTGTATCCGGCCCAGCGGACTGCTGGGAAAGCATTTTGTGAAGAAGGTTTAGAAAAGAATATTTGAAGAGGAAGGAGGTGGTCGGGGGAAAGTAGAGGTGAAAACGGTTGAGGTGGAAATAAGCGGAGGCAGAAAAAATCAAAAGGAGGGAGGCAGCATGAAAAAGAGCATTCTTCTTTTTTCAGCCAGTCTGTTGGTGATTGGGGTGTTGTGCATTCCCACCTGGGGAGGAGCACAGGCGGTTCGAGGGGTGACGGACACAGAAATTCTGGTCGGCCAAACCGGACCCCAGACAGGGCCTGCCGCACTCTGGGGCGCTGTCGCCCGGGGAACGGGGCTGTATTTCAAGGGGATCAATGACGAGGGCGGGATTCATGGCCGGAAGATCAAATACTTCCTGCGCGACGACTCCTACCAGCCGGCCAAAACCAAGGCCATCGGCAAGGAATTCGTGGAGCAGATCGGAATCTTTGCCACGGTAGGCGGAGTGGGTGTGGCCTGCGGGATGACCGTCCGGGATTATTACTCGGAGAACAAAGTCGTCATGGTGTCCATGGGTTGTACCGGGGTGACCAACTGGATCAAGCCTTTTCAAAAATACATCTTTCCCATCTACCCCCTGTACAGACTATGGAAAACAAGGCCTGGAGGGGGTGGAGCAATATGTAAAAGCAAAAGGTTTGCAGCTGGTGGCCAGCCTCTCCGCCGAGGTGACGGACCGGGATTTGAGCTCTCACGCTTTAAAATTGAAGAGTTCCGGAGCCCAGGCAGTGATCATGTGGGCGATGCCCACCCATGGAGCCTTGCTTCTGGGGGAATGTGCCAAAATCCAGTATAAGCCCAAATGGGGGACCAGCAGCACCCTCTCCGACGGGGTGGCGATGATTAAAATCTCCAAAGGCCTCTGGGCGGGGATGATCAGCTCCAATTTTGGAGAACTTCCGGATTCGAATCATCCCCTGATGGTCAAATACCGCTCCTGGCACAAAAAATATGAACCCAAGGAGCGTTGGTCGACCTTCTACATTGCCGGGATTGTTTTTGCCGAGCCCTTCGTCGAAGGATTGAGACGGGCGGGAAGGAATTTGACCCCCGACAGTCTTGTCAAAGCCATGGAAACGATGAAGGACTGGCAAGGGATTGGCCCGCCCATCACCTTTACTCCCAAAGACCACCAGGGCGGCAAGCATGTTTTCTTCATGGAAGTCCTGCCGAACGGAAATGCTAAGAAACTGACGGACTGGATGCGGATCACCTACTGACAAGGTACGCGGAGAAGCGGAGACGCGCAGAAAAAGAGCCGTATCGTTGGAAGTTAAAATTGTGGAAAATGGATTGTAGGGGTGACCGGTCGGTCGCCCCTACAGGGAAAAGGGTATGGCTACAATAAAGGTCGAGGATTTATCGATCAGCTTCGGGGGACTAAAAGCTCTGAGCATGGTGAGCTTCTCGGTGGAGAAGGGGGAGATCTATTCCATCATCGGCCCCAACGGAGCCGGAAAGACCACGGTGTTCAACTGCATCAGCGGGATCTACAAGCCCACGAAGGGAAAAATCTTCTTCCAGGACCTCGACATCACCCCTTTCAAGCCGCACCAGGTGGCCCAGGTCGGAATTGCCCGCACCTTCCAGAACATCGAGCTCTTTGCCCACATGACCACCATGGACAACCTCATGCTGGGACGGCACACCAAGCTGAAGACCGGACTCTGGTCGGGGGCCACCTTCCTGACCCCGAATTCCAGGGCCGCCCGGGAGGAGATCAAAAACCGGGAGAAGGTGGAGGACATCATCGACTTCCTGGAGCTCCAGGCCTCCCGGGACCAGATGGTGATGAACCTTCCTTACGGGAAACAGAAGCTGGTGGAGCTGGCCCGCGCCCTGGCGTTGGAGCCGGAGGTGCTCCTCCTGGACGAGCCCTCGGCGGGGATGAACCTGGAGGAGAAAGAGGACCTGATTTTTTCCATCCGGGATATCCGGGATGATTTCGGGATCACCGTCCTTCTGGTGGAACACGACATGAACCTGGTCATGGGGATTTCCGACCGGGTCCTGGCCCTGAACTATGGCCAGGTAATCGCCGAAGGATCCCCGGCTGAAGTCCAGAAGCACCCGGAGGTGCTCAAGGCCTACCTTGGAGAGGGGTAGAAACGTGGCAAGCATCCTTCAGGTAAAAAACATCGAGACATTGTATTACGACATCATCAAGGCCCTCCGGGGCATCTCCCTGGACATCCAGGAAGGCACCATATCGGTGGTCCTGGGGGGCAACGGTGCGGGGAAGACCACCACCCTGAAGACCATCATGGGCCTTCTCGA
Source organism: Deltaproteobacteria bacterium SM23_61 (assembly GCA_001304105.1). Taxonomy (GTDB): domain Bacteria; phylum Desulfobacterota; class SM23-61; order SM23-61; family SM23-61; genus SM23-61. Next base: position 3,290 of record LJUR01000264.1, on the reverse strand, counting down.
GGACCAGCCCGACAAAGGGACCATCGAGTTCATGGGCCGGCGGATCGACGGCATGGACGCCGAGGACATTGTCAACCTGGGCATCGCCATGGTCCCGGAAGGGAGAGAGGTTTTCCCCGAACTGTCGGTGATGGAGAACCTCAGGATGGGGGCCTACACCCGGAAGGAAAAGAAAGGGGTTCAGGAAGACTATGAACGGGTGATCCGCTATTTTCCCATTTTAAAGGAGAGATCGTCCCAGCAGGCCGGTTACCTGAGCGGCGGGGAGCAGCAGATGCTGGCCATGGGGCGGGCGCTCATGACCCGGCCCAAGCTCCTCATGCTGGATGAGCCCTCCCTGGGATTGTCTCCCATCCTGGTGAGAGAGATCTTTGAAATTATCAAGATCATCAATCAGGAAGGGACCACCATCCTTTTGGTGGAGCAGAACGCCCGCATGGCCCTTTCCGTGGCCCATTTCGGGTACGTCCTGGAGACCGGAAGGATTGTTCTGGCCAATACCCCCCAGAATCTCATGGAAGACGAGGATGTGAAGGAATTCTACCTGGGAATCAAATCCGAGGTTTCGGGCAAAGGCTACCAGCGCTGGCGGCGAAAGAAGCGGTGGCGGTGAGCCAAGCATGATCGCTCGATGAAAACCAGGAACATCTCCCTCTGGCTGCTGGGAATCTTCTTCCTCCTTCCCATCATTCCGCCGGTCGACGGTCTGGCGGAACCCCCGGAAAACTGGCAGGGGACAAATCCTTTTCCCTGGGATCTTTCCTTCCGACTGTCATACGGGAACGGAATGTTCATTGCCGCGGGAGATTTCGGCCTCCTTTATACTTCTTTCGACGGGGTAGAATGGAAAGAACGGGTCTCGGGGACGACTCAACCCATCCGGGATGTGGCCTTCGGCGGCGGCACCTTCGTGGCCGTGGGGGGAGGAGGAACGATCCTCACCTCTCTCGATGGGGTGACCTGGACGCGTGGCAGTTCCGGAACCGGGTATGATCTCAACGGGGTGGCTTACGGAGGGGATACTTTTGTGGCCGCAGGGGATGGGGGTGCTGTCCTGACCTCTTCCGACGGCGGCCGATGGACGGTGAGGGATTCCGGGACCGGCCAGGCGCTAAAAAAAGTGGCCTTCGGCGGCGGCACCTTCGTGGCCGTGGGAGAAAACGGAATCATCCTTGCCTCTCCCGATGGAGCGGCCTGGACCATAAGGAATTCTGGAACCCGCTGGAACCTGGAGGGAATTGCCTACGGGAAGAGAACCTTTGTGGCCGCGGGCGATACCCTCCTTACCTCTCGCGATGGGATCGAATGGACGGAGAGACGGGCGGGGACGAGCCACCGCCTCTTCGGGGTCGCCTACGGAAACGGGATCTTTGCGGCGGTGGCGGACAACGGCGCCATTCTCACTTCCTCCGACGCTTCCCATTGGACCATCAGGGATTCCGGCACCCACCTGAACCTTTTGACCATCACCCATGGAAAGGAAAAATTCCTGGCCGCGGGAGAAAAGGGCATCCTTCTCCAATCCGAACCCCTTTCTTCCCCCCAGATCTCCGTTTCTTCCGCCTCCCTTGATTTTGGGTCGGTGGACGTGGGGGACTCGTCCTTCACCAACCTGACGATTTCCAATGTCGGTTCGGACAACCTGATCATCGGGCAGCTTACCCTTAGCGGTGCCGACACGCTGGATTTCAACACCCGGAACGACAACTGCACGGGCGCAACCCTTGCGCCCTCCCAGAATTGCACCGTCCAGATCGTATTTTCTCCCCGCAACACCGGGTCCCGAAGCGGGACCCTTTCCATCTCCTCCAACGACCCGGATACTCCGACCCAGGAGGTTTCCCTGAACGGCACCGGTACCGATGGCGGTATCTTCATCGGCTCCGATTCCACGGAGACCTTCTGCTTCTTCTCTACCTCGACGAAAGGAACGGGGGTTGAAGATTATTTGGACGTTCTTCGGAAATTCCGGAATCTCATCCTGTTAAGGAGTCATCCGGGGAAAACGCTGGTTGATTTCTATTATCGACATTCCCCCGCCATGGCCCGGTTGATTGAAGGTCACGATTTCTTGAGGAAAGCCGTTGCGTTTGGATTGGTGCCTCCATTGGCAGCTATCGCCTATATGACCCTCTATACTTCCCCCGCAGAAAAAGCCTTCCTTTTCATTCTGATGGCCGGGATGATGGCCGCCGGACGGCGCCTGATTCGAAGATCAGAAAAGACCCAAATAACCCGCCCTTCAGCCGCAAGCCCGGAATAAAGGGGACGTTGTTCAAAATATTCAATCTTTTCTTTCTTGTTCTTTTTTCCTTAATGCCATAGCAATCGCCGGGGTCCCAACGCCTAATTTCCTGGCCGCTTCAGCCATCGAAATCCCCATCTCCCTGCACAGCAGATGGGCTATTCTCGCCCTCAACGCAGATACCGCCTTCCGCTGTCCCCCTCCCCTAAGCTCTTCCTCCCTTACCTTTGCTTCTTTGCACAACCTCTTTATAAGGTCATCAATGCAAACCTTTTCTCTCCTGGATTTCATCTGCCTCATTAATCTCTCATCCGCCTCTCTCAGGATCGCATGGACGAAATCCCCACCTCCCAAAATTCGGGCGTCATACTCCTCCTGCTCCCCCCGGGCCCGCAACGATAATACCTTCGACCAACCTCCCAGGCTCCGAATCAACCCTCCCCCGACCAACTCGGGGCGCCTTCCTGCATCCTGCCCCTCCTCCATGAATTGCCGGTAAGCCCGGATCGCTTTGCTTCGACCCTTACCGAATTGACCCAACACATAATCCCTTTCCTGCCAGTCGTTCCGGTTCTTTCCGATTAATACGCCATGCCCGCTCCAACGGTAGGAGTCTAACTCCTCTAAACTCTTGACAGTTGAAGCCCTGCAGGGATTCAGATGGATGTAGCGGACAAGCTCCAATAGATAGGTTTCTTCTTCACAGACGATCGATTTATACCGATTTTGAAATAAATGCCCGATCCTCCCATGCTTCCGGTTGAACCACCCCGCGTAGCCCGTCAGCAGCCTGCGCATCAGGGTGGATAGCCCCGAGGGTCCGCTAAACAGTAAAAGATGAACATGATTGTCCATGAGAGACCAAGCGAGGATCCGGGCTCCCGTTTTCTTCACCAATTGCCCAAGGCGGGCAAGAAAGTTCTCCCGGTCTTCATCGTTGCTGAATATATCCCGGCCCTCGAGGCCGCGAATCATAACATGATGAAGGGTGCCGGGGGCGTCTAATCTGGCTTTTCGAGGCATCGTTTCTTATTACCACAATCGC
>LJUR01000263.1 GCA_001304105.1 Deltaproteobacteria bacterium SM23_61 | reverse complement strand
CCAGACGCAGTGACAGGCAATGAGAGGGGAAGAGAGCAGACCTATATTTTCCAAATGATCTACGGGCCTTTGACCGTATTTCTTGATAACTTCTTCAACTTCACCCTGGTTCTCCGCAAGATGGGTTTTCAGGGGAACCCCGTACCGGTCCGCCAGGCTCCTGCACTTCTTCAGCAGATCGGGGGAACAGGTGTAAAGAGCGTGCGGCTCTATGGCAATGGTAATCAGAGGATCCTTCTGCCAGTGCTTGATCAGGGACTCGGTGAACTCCAGCCCTCTTTCAATCGGGCCGTAATGGGGAGAGGGGAAATCATAGAGCACTTCGCCGACCACGGCCCTGATTCTCGCCTTTTTGGCCGCCTCGGCAACCCGGTCTTCAAAGAGGTACATGTCGCAGAAGGTAGTGGTCCCGGAGCGGATCATCTCGGCGCAGGCCAAAAGGGTGGACCAGTACACCTGGTCTCCGTTCGATTTGGCTTCGGCCGGGAAGACAAACTGGTTCAGCCATTCCATGAGGGGAAGATCGTCGGCCAGGCCCCGGTAGCAGGTCATGGCCGCATGGGTATGGGCGTTCACCAGGCCGGGCATGATCACTCCGCCCGCGGCATCGATGGTTTTGGGGGCCGCGAATGATTTTTTTATCTCCGAAGCCGTCCCCACGGCGGCAATTTTTCCCCCCGAGATCGCCACCGCCCCGTTCTGGATTGGAACCGACCCCGGAGCCATGGTCAAAAGTATCCCTTTGGTTATGATGAAATCTGCTTTCTTCTTCTTTTTCTCAATCGCCATTCCAAACTCCAGTTCTAATCATTTTCTCTTGAGGTTTTTGTTTGACTTCAGAATTCGACCCCCAAACGAGTAGTTGCTTTTATCCAGCACCCAGCATCTAGTATCCAGTATCCGTTTTTTTAGCCATCACCAATAACGAATAACGGTTTTCAGTCTTTACGGCCTCAAGTCACGCCCAGGGCGTGACGCTCCTCGAGTCCCGCCTCAGGCGGGACGGTCCTCAAGGCCCGAAGGGCCGATCGCTTTTCATTCCCTATTCTCAAAGTTGTTTTATGACCCCTTCCACGATCTTCACCATCTTCCTTCCGGCGGCCGCGGCGTTTTTCAGAATCTCTTTCAGGGTTGCCGGCTGCATGCAGTCGGGGAGGTTGACGTTGGAAATGGCCGAAAGGGCCAGGATCCGCAGGCCGCAGTGAACCCCCACGATCACCTCGGGGATGGTGGACATTCCCACCGCGTCCGCTCCGATCATGCGCAGGAAACGGGTTTCTGCGGGGGTCTCCAGGCTGGGACCGGGGATCCCCACATATACCCCTTTTTGCAGTTTGATCTTCTCTTTTGCGGCTGCCTGCTCGGCGGCCCGGATCAACTCGCGGTCATAGACAGCGACCATGTCGGGAAAGCGCGGGCCGAAAGAGTCGAGGTTGGGACCGATCAAGGGGTTCTGGCCGGTCAGGTTGATGTGGTCGGAGATCACCATGACGTCCCCGGGAGAAAATAGAGGGTTGAGACCACCGGCGGCGTTGGAAATGATCAGGATCTCGATTCCCAGCCTCTTCATCACCCGGACCGGAAGGGTGATCCTTTGGAGGGAAAATCCCTCGTAATAATGAACCCTTCCCTGCATGATCAGGGCATCCTTCCCGGCTAGGCGGCCAAAGAAGAGACGGTTCGCGTGTCCCTCGACGGTGCTCACGGGAAAATGAGGGATATCGTCGTAGGATAAGGATTCCCTCCCGGAGACCTTATCCACCAGTTTCGCCAGGCCGGTTCCCAGGATGATCCCCACCCGGGGTTTCATCTTTACCCGCCGGGAGATGGATCGGTAAGATTCTTCGATTTCCTGTAAAGCCTTTTCCATGAAAGAACTCCTTTGAGCGGCTTCGGTACGGGCGGAATATTAGCACAAAAGAAAGGCAAAGTGGCAGGATAAATGAATGTTATGAATTTGAAATATTGTCCCTCCACTTTTCGGCAAGCAGGAGGTAGAGGGATCGAATTTCAGGCGTTGCCCGGCCCGGGAGCAAGGGCGTTACACCCAAAAACCATGAGGCGCACCTCGTTTTATGGGGCGGGCGGGCAAGCCATCCTTCGCCGCAGGAGCAGGGTTATTCCGCTGTAGGGGCGCCCGGCCGGGCGCCCGATGGGCCCGCCTCACCTTGCGGAAGCACGATAGGATTTCCTGAGCGAATTCCTTTCCCGCCGATGCTTTTTGTGCGTAACGCCCTTGCTCCCGGTCCACAAGCAGGCTTTTACAAAGGGAAAAGAGTCCCAAAAGCGATGGGAGGCAAGTTCTTGAAATTGCTTGACAGCCGGCAAGGACCTTCGGTATTTTTGACAAAAGTGGAAGGGAAGCTTTCCAGGTGCAGCGGGCGGAGTCTGGGCATCTGATGAAGCCCTGAAATGGGGAAGAAATGAAAGCGGAAAACGGGCCCATGGGGGGGGATCCCGCCGGTCAAAGGCCGGAGGATCTCCTGCGGCAGTTTGTTGGCGTTTTTGCCGGTAAGGGGTGGCTCAACCAGGGGCTCCGCATCATCCACCGGGAGAAAAGATACCGGGTTTTCTGCAGCGAGGAGGAATTCATCGCCCAGCGGATCAACGACCACTGCGGCCTCTCCTGGGGCTTTCCCTGCTGGACCGTGTGCATGATCACTCCCGATCAGATCATCGAAGATTCCCCCATGTCCGGTTTCCCATCGATGGAACCCGGCGTTCACGACTGGTTGCGTTGCCTCGCCGAAGGGGATTTCAAAATCCTTTGAAAGACCGCTCCTCATGAAAATTATCGTTTCCGGGTCCCTGGCCTACGATCGAATCATGAATTTTCCGGGGTATTTCAAGGACCACATCATCCCCGAAAAGATCCATGTTTTGAACGTTTGCTTTCAGGTGAACGAGATGAAGGAGAAATTCGGGGGCACGGCCGGCAATATCGCCTACGCCCTGACCCTGATGGGTCAAAAGCCGCTCATCTCCGCCACGGTCGGCCGGGATTACCATCGTTACTTCGAATGGCTGGGGGAAAACGGCATCTCCACCGAAAAAATCCGCACCATCGAGAATGAATTCACCGCCAGCGCCTATATCACCACCGACCGGGCGGACAACCAGATCACCGGGTTTCACCCCGGGGCCATGAAATATTCCTCCCTCTTGGATTTCGACAAGCTCGATCCACGGGATACCCTGATGATCGTCTCTCCAGGCAACCTGGAGGATATGGTGGAATACCCCGCGGCCTGCAAGGCCAGGGGGATCGACTATATCTTTGACCCGGGACAGTCCCTGCCCATGTTGGCGGTAAAAGACCTGGTCCAATGCCTGGAAGGGTGCCGGATTCTCATCGCCAACGATTATGAACTGGACATGATTCTGGGAAAAACCGGGATGGATAGAGAAGCTTTGCTCAAGCGGGCCGAGGCGGTCATCGTCACTCTCGGAGAGCTGGGGTCGAGGCTCTTCACCCGGGGCGGTGAAATATGCATCCCCGCCGCAAAACCGAAAGCGGTAAAAGACCCGACGGGGGCGGGCGATTCTTACCGGGGCGGCCTCATCAGCGGCCTGGTCCAGGGCCTGGCCATCGAGCAGTGCGCCCGCATGGGGAGCGTGTGCGCTTCCTTTGCCGTCGAGTGCGTCGGCACTCAGGAATACCGCTTCAGTTTCCAGGAATTCAACGAGAGGTTCAACGGGGTCCGGGGATAGATCCCCGCTTTCTCCCGGACCTTCTTACATCGATCCCCTTTTCCTTTGCTTTCCGATCCTGATCCCGGAAATCCTTCCCATGTCCTTCGGTCCCTTCCTTTCATGAATCCTTGCTTTTTGCCTCCCGGTTTGATAAATAAAACTCATTATCCAAAGAGGTAGGAGCCCATGGAAATCGTGAAAACAGATGTTTTGGTCATCGGCGGGGGAGGGGCCGGGATGAGAGCCGCCCTCGCCGCCAGGGAGAAAGGAGCCGAAGTGCTCCTGGTCTCCAAAACTCCTCTGGGAAAATCCACCTGCACCTACCTTTCCGGGGGAGCCTTTTCCCTGGCCGTAGAGGGAATATCCCGGGAGACGCATTTTAAAAACACCCTCCAGGCGGGAAAGGGGATTAACGACCCGGAATTTGTGAAGATCCTCGTGGAGGAGGCGCCGGAGCGGGTTCGCGAACTGCACCGTTTCGGGTTGAAGGGAGCCTGGAGAAAGGGATACTTCGCCTGTCTGGGGAAGGCCCCAAGCTGGGGAGCCCCCTTAACCGACCTCCTGGCTGATTCTGCGAGGGAACGGGGCATTGCCGAGAAGCCCTGGGTCATCATTTTTGATCTACTGGCGGAAGACGGAAAAATAAAAGGGGCCCTGGGCTTCGAATTCCGAAGAGGGGTACCCATCGCCTTTCTGAGCAAGGCGACGGTCTTGGCCAACGGTGGGGGAGGGGCCCTCTATCCCCGGAACGACAACCCGGTCCGCACCACCGGCGATGGGTATGCTCTGGCCTTTCAGGCCGGCTGCCGGTTGAGAGACATGGAGTTTGTCCAGTTCATTCCCATCGGGCTGGCCGAGGAAGGCAGTCCCGGTCTTTTGCTCGCCGTCTCTCTGCCGGACGCAGGGCGCATTGTAAACTCGTCGGGAGAGGATGTGCTGGAAAAATACCAGATTGTGGACAAACCGGTGGCAGTCCGCTGCCGGGACACATTTTCCCAGGCCATTATGAAAGAGGAAGAGCGGGGGGAAAGAGTCTTCATCGACCTGAGGGCCCTGGGCGACAAAGACTGGCCGAAGGACAACATGGCCATGAGCCAGAAACAGATGCTCCGGGACCGTTTCTCCTGTGCCGCCAGACTCCTCCGGATTTACCCCACCGTGCATTTCTTCATCGGGGGGGTTTCCACTGAACCCGACGGGGGAACGGAGGTCCCCGGTCTCTTCGCCGCCGGGGAAGTGGTGGGCGGGCTGCACGGGGCGAACCGAATGGGCGGGAATGCCCTGAGCGAGATCATCGTTTTCGGATACCGGGC
>LJUR01000262.1 GCA_001304105.1 Deltaproteobacteria bacterium SM23_61 | reverse complement strand
CCCAGGAGCCGGAGGCCCCAGAGAGTCATGGTGGTGGCATAGATCCCCAGGGCAAAGAAAAAGGCGATCCGGTCTCCCTTTCCCACGCCAGCCAGGGAAAGCCTGTGGGCAATCCGCGGGGCCAGGAAATTCATGTCGTTCTCCGTAAAGGTGTAGCTGAACGTGGGGGTCCCGGTGGTACCGGACGTGGTTCCTGTTAGGTAGAGATTTTCCAGGGGGGCGCACAGGTGCAATCCGAAGGGATGGCCGTATTTCTGCAGGGACTGTTCGGCGCTTCTGCGCTCATCATCCTTGACCATGAAGACGGGGAGCTTTCGCAGATCCCCAAGGGTCCGAATCTCCTCGGGTCTGGCTCCGCAGTCGTCAAATTTCATCCTATAGAACTCTGAATTGTCGTAGCAGTACTTCAGCTGTATAGGAAGTCTTTCTTCCTGGAGCTTTCGAATCTCCTCCTGCGACTTGCCTTCCAGTCCACTCATGTAGCAGAATCGCTTCATCGCTTCCTTCTCCTTTAGAATCCGGCGCCAGTTCAGCGATAAATGGGGGAAATCGGGGACAACCTTCTGCCTTCGGGCCTGTTCGCTCCGTTAATGGATATCTATACAGGATATTGCCGGAATGTTCAACTGCATTTCGCCCACCGCAATAGGGGACGTCCTTTACTTTTGCAATTTATTTTGGATTGGATTTGTGATATCTAATTTCCACGCCAGGAAGATCACGAGTTGACCCCTGGGGCCTTGCACCATATCATCGCGCAGGGGACCCAGAGAATCAGGATCTTTAGGGATGACGCTGACCGGGTGAATTCCTCGACAAGGAGATCGGGACTTTTTTTACCTGGGGTAAGTCAGTCGGTAAAGCGGGGTGAAGAATTGGTAAACGCCAGAGGCTATAGGTTTTTTGAAGCCATGAAACTACAAAAGTAAAGGGCGTCCCCCTTTATGGAGAGGAGAGGGAAATGAAAAAGGAAAGCATTCCTTTCGGTGGAGCGATGAAGATGAAGGTTGCTTTTTGCAACGGGGTCGGGATAGATGTTTCTCAGATCCAAAGGCTGGTGTGGATTTCGGGACAAATAGCGTTTGACGAAAAGGAAAATTTTATCGGGAAAGGCGACATACGGACCCAGACAAATCAGGTTTTAAAGAATATAAAAGGCGTCTTGGAGCAACTCGGAGGAACGATGGATAATATCGTCCAGGTCACCGTTTTTGTAAAGGAAATGGGAGGCTTGAAAGATATTCACGACGTGCGGCTGAAGTATTTCAAAGAACCCTATCCGACCAGCACGCTGGTAGAGGTAAAGGGGTTCGTCCACCCCGATGCCTTGATCGAAATTAATGCCATGGCGGCCTTATAAAAAGGGAGAAAAGCCCGCCTCGATCCTTGGGGTAATCCCAAATAAGAAAATCACCGTGACCATGTACCATGCGACCAAGTTCGTAAGTTTCCTCTTCACTTTTCCTCCCCTTTCTTATGAAAAGGTTTGGAGGGCCTTAGGGATGTGATTTTTTTACTTCAATTCCTGACACAATTAAAGGCCCTTTCAGATTGTTCATCCCTTTAGCCGCCATCCACTTTCCTGGCTGCCCTCCAGCTCGAAACCCATGGCCCGAACCGCCTCCAGGTCTCCGGGCAGGCCCCGGCTGGCCAGGTGTTCCGCAACCTGGCGCTTTTGATCCTGGGGCTTGTTCTGAGATAGGTCCGATTTGGCGGTCATTCTCTCCGGCTTGATTTCAACGACGCAGCAGGCCTTATAGGCCAGGGAGTCCAGGGTCACGGGGGGAAAATCCCGGTTGCCTTCATGCTTGGCCACCAGGGCATTCAGCGCGGCCGTTTTCAGCTCTCCGTCAGGGACGATCCGGGCCAGTCCCCGGATGATGACCGAGTGGTAGAGCTGGTGGGTGCGGCAGGGGTTCCTTTCCGGGTTGAAGCCCACCTCCAGGTAGGCCAGGGGGACATCCACTTCGAAACAGACCCGGGGGTCCCGGGTCAGATTGTCCAGCTTTTCTCCCTCGGGCGCGCAGTGAAAGTACACGCACCCTTCGTGAAAGACGAAATTGAGGGGGGTGATGTACGGGTATCCTTCCCTATCCACCGTGGCCATGCGCCCGATGGTCGTGGACGCCAGGACCCGGGTCATCTCCTTCGGGTCCGTGATTTCGCAGTGTTTTCGCCTCATGGTTTGGTTTGCGCTCGCTTTCTTTGCCCAGGTTCATGAAGAATTATGCATGTGCGTAGGGACGATTCATGAATCGCCCCTACAACCCAAAACGGATTCAACTGATAGTCATTACATAGAGATGGCCTTCGATCGAATGCCTGCCCCTAGCATCCCAGAAATACTAATCTGGCAGCTGGAGTCGTACGAAGGATTCCGCGTATCTGCATCTGGCCAATCTTCCCGAAACCTCGGCACGGTCCCTCATCCTCTTTTCCACCCGCTGCATGTCTCCCACCTGAGATTTGTGTAGGGAGAGGGCTTTTATCTTCGTCTCGAAAGTATCGGTCACGTCCACATAGAAATTTGCATTCTCCGGTACGAAGCTGTGGAGCAGGAGGTCCTTGACCTTGTGAGGATTCAAACCCTCCCGGGCATGGTCGGGAAAGGACATCAGGTCACGGGCCAGGGGATAACAGGCATCCAGCGTGGCTTCCCCGATGGCGCGGTGATCCGAATGATTAACCATGCCATAATTTTTATAATAGAAGAAGCTGGGATCCATGGTGAAGACGAAGTCAGGTCTGTACCGTCTTATGAATTTCACAATTTGCTCTTTCAGCCGGATGTCCGGAACCAATTCCCCGTCCACATAATCCAGAAAATGCACCTCCCGCACTCCCAGAACATTGGCGGCATCACCCTGTTCCTTCCTTCTCATGGCGGAGAGTCTCTCCGCGGTCATGTTCTCGTCAGAGCTTCCCCTTTGCCCGGCAGTGGCGATAAGATAAATGACTTCCGCACCCTGCCCTGCGGCCTTGGCCACTGTGGCCCCGGCACCAAAGTCGTTGTCGTCCGGATGCGCGCCCACCACAAGGACCCTTTTCCCCCTAAAGTCTATCCCCTCCATATCCCTTCACCTACGGTATATTTGTATTTAGGTTCCCCGGGAAGCATTTTTTCGGGTCACCCATCCCTGTATTTCTCCCGCTTTTTTAGGTCTCAACTCCGTTACGCGGCATCCTTGAAAATCATTTTAACCCTGAGGGTTTCCAATCACAACCCTATTTCCTCTCAGGAGCCCGATTGGATTCAACACTTTCCTTTTCCCTCCCATACCCTAAAGCCAAAAAAAGCCAGGATTTTCCTTTTCCATCTACATTCCTTTTGAGTCCTTGCCCTTTCCGGCCGAAAAGTATTGGGGGAAGTTCCCTGGTTATCCGGCATTCAAACCGCAGAATCACGGGTGCCGGCTTTTAGAGAAAGCTAATTTCCCCCGGAAGGAAATGGAAAGGCAAAGCGCCAAAGACCGACGGAGGCAGCCCACTCCCCTCTTAAGCTATTATACCTTCGGGGGGCGAAGAGAGTTCCTGCGCAGGAAAAGCGACCAGGAAAAGGGGGGGTACGTCGACCGGTATAGTCCCGGTCTGCTCTTTTTTCTCATTCTCATCGTCGGTCTCAATGTTCTCGATTGCCTCTTCACCCTGATCATCCTGGAATGCGGGGGCTGGGAGATGAACCCGATTGCCCGTTCGGCGATCGAGGTTTATGGGGAAAGGTTCTGGGTTTGGAAATTCGTGCTCGTTTCGGTCAATGCAATTCTCTTGTGCCTCCACAGCAGGTTTCGGCATGTCCATAGAATCATCATGTGGATCGCCCTTCTGTTTCTCGGGGTCATACTCTACCAGATTGTCCTCCTGAAATATCATGCCTTTTAGACGAGCAGGGACGACCTTCCAAACGTTCGATCGCCCGAATGCTTAAAGTTCCCTATTCACCCTTAGCCTTGAACTCAGCCTCAGCCTCTATTTGATCATTCCCATTTCCTTCACATCTCCAAATTAGTTGTTAGCCAAAGAGCTGGTCTCTCCGAAATGTCAGGTAATCGCAGGGTCCCGGAAGGAAAGTCATATTGCTTGCAACCATGAGGCCCCTATCCCTTCTTAGCTGTGGCGGGGGTGCCCTGTCCCCTCATTGCAGTTTTCTTTTCCTGCCCCCGCTGCGCTTTGCGGAAGGCAAGCGGGGAGTTTATTGAAATCCATATCCCGCCGATGCTTGCGGCGCAATCTGACTTTCCTCGCGGCCCTTGTGAGCTTTTCCTAAAATAATGGATCAACCAATCCGGAGATGATCCTCATTTATAAAAGCCCAACCGAAAGAGCCAGGAGGAACTGGCCCAAATAATAGAGCGGCAGGCCGATCAGCCGGTTGAGAAATTCTCTTTGGATAAATTGGTTCCGGGCGACGAAGACATCGGAGACATAAAAAAGCAAGGCTCCAGCAAATACCAAGGCCCTGCCCCAGAAAGGAGAGCCGGACCGGTCGAGAACCGCCCAGGCTCCCGAGGCCATCACCGTGATCACCAAGATGTAAACCGCCACCGCAACCAGCATGGCTTTCAGGTGCGGACGGAGCCAGAGAAAAACAATGAGGCTGAACACCCAGAACAAGACAGATCCCGGGATAAACCATTCGGAGGCGGGGACAAGATAGGTGAACCCGATCACATAAAAAATGTGGCCCAACAGAAAGGCAACCAGTCCCGCCCGAAATATTTTATCCCCCGACAGGGCTAGACAGACATCCCCCGCCAGGCAAAAAGTCAGGCCGATGAGGATGAATTTTCCGTAGGACGGAACCGAAGAAGGTTGAAGAAAGGCGACCAGAACAAAAAGGCAGGAAAGGATCGTCTTGGCGATCAACCGGCCCTTTTCCTTTTCCTGTCTCTCATAGACGAGGAGGAGCAAGAGGAAGACGGCAGCCAGGATGAAAACAACAGGAAGGGTCATGTCGCCACCGAAGAATGGGATGGTGACCCGATTCTATCTTCTGAGGAGAAAAATTACAATCCCCCGTTCAAC
>LJUR01000261.1 GCA_001304105.1 Deltaproteobacteria bacterium SM23_61 | reverse complement strand
CGGTTTGGAGAGGATCAAGATTCGCTCGGTCTTGACCTGCCGTTCCAAGCGGGGGGTCTGCGTCCTGTGTTACGGACGAGATATGGCGCGGGGCAAGCTGGTCAACATCGGGGAGGCCATCGGGATCATCGCCGCCCAATCCATCGGCGAACCGGGCACCCAGCTCACCATGCGCACCTTCCACATCGGCGGAACCGCCAGCCGGCGGGCGGAGCAGACCGCCCTTCAGCCCCGCAACGACGGGCGGGTCAAGTTCCTGAATGTGGCCACGGTCCAGAACAAGGAAGGGGACTTAGTGGTCATGAACCGAAACGGGGAACTGGCCATCGTGGACGAAAGCGGGCGGGAGAGAGAACGGTATCCGGTCATCTACGGGGCCAAAGTGAAGGTGAATAACGGGCAGATGGTGAAGGGCGGGGACCTGATCGCCGAGTGGGATCCCTACACCATCCCCATCCTCACCGAAGTGTCCGGGCGGGTGAAATTCGGCGATATCGTCGAAGGGGTCACCATGCAGGAGCAACTCGACGAAGTGACCGGATTTTCCACCAAAGTTCTCATCGATTCCAAGGATCCCGAAGCCCGGCCGAGGGTATCCATCAAGGACGACAAGGGCCGCACCCTCAAGATTCCCGGGACCGAGTCCATGGCCCGGTACCTCCTGCCGGTGGGGGCGCATATCGTGGTCGCGGAAGGGGACAGGGTCCACCAGGGAGACGTCATCGCCAAGATCCCCCGGGAGACCACCAAGACCAAGGATATCACCGGAGGACTCCCGCGGGTGGCTGAACTTTTCGAGGCGCGCAAACCCAAGGAGTACGCCCTGATCAGCGAAATCACGGGAACGGTCTCTTTTGGCAAGGACACCAAGGGCAAGAGGAAGGTGATCATTACCCCAGAGGTGGGGGAATCCAAAGAGTACTCCGTCCCCAAGGGGAAACATATCAGCGTCCACGAAGGAGAAAAGGTGAAGGCCGGGGAACCGCTTATGGACGGCTCCTCCAACCCTCACGACATCCTGGCCATCCTGGGGGTGGAAGACCTGGCGCGATATCTGGTGGATGAAGTCCAGGAGGTTTACCGTCTGCAGGGAGTGAAAATTAACGACAAGCACATCGAAGTCATTGTCCGCCAGATGCTCCGCCGGGTGGTCATCAAGGAAGTGGGGGACTCCAACTTCCTGGTCGGAGAGCATGTGGAGCGACATCTGTTCGAGGAGGAGAATGACCGGCTGAAGGGCCAGGGGAAGATGCCGGCCACGGCCGATCCGCTGCTTTTGGGAGTAACCAAGGCGTCCCTGAGCACCGAGAGCTTCATCTCCGCGGCTTCCTTCCAGGAGACGACCAAAGTGCTCACCCAGGCGGCAATCAGCGGAAAGACCGACCACCTGCGGGGGTTGAAGGAAAATGTGATCCTCGGGCGTCTCATCCCTGCTGGGACCGGGCTGTCCCGCTACCGCAACCTGGGAATCCAAGTGGAGGGTGAGGAAGAGGAAGGGGATAAATCGGAAAATTGACCCAGCAACAATGGGGAAAAAGGGTCCTTGACAATTTTAAAAGAGTTGGTAAAATAAAGAGATTTTTTCATTTTTAAAGATTTGGAGGTTTGATGCCCACCATCAATCAACTGATTCGATTCGGTCGGGAAAAGATGAAATCCAGGACCACCGCGCCGGCCCTGACCCGATGCCCGCAGCGTCGGGGGGTCTGCATCCGGGTGTACACCTCCACCCCCAAGAAGCCCAACTCGGCCCTGCGCAAAGTGGCCCGCGTTCGCCTGACCAACGGCTACGAGATCACGACCTACATTCCAGGGGTGGGGCACAACCTTCAGGAGCATTCCGTGGTTTTGGTCCGCGGGGGACGGGTGAAAGACCTTCCGGGGGTGCGCTATCACGTCATCCGGGGCACGCTGGATTCCGCCGGAGTGCAGAACCGCAAGAAGAGCCGCTCCAAGTACGGAGCCAAGAAGCCGAAGTGAGGAATCCATGCCCAGAAGACGAGAAGTCACCAAGCGCGAGATTTTGCCGGACCCAAAGTACAAGAATGCTTTGGTCGCCCGGTTCGTCAATAATATCATGGAGCGGGGAAAGAAGAGTGTGGCCGAGGGCATATTTTACGGGGCCATGGACCTCATTCAACAGCGCACCCAGGAAGATCCGCTGAAGCTATTCGAAAAGTCGATTAGCAACGTGAAACCCATAATCGAAGTGAAATCCCGGCGAGTCGGGGGCGCGACCTATCAGGTTCCCACCGAAGTCCGTCCCGAGAGAAGAACGGCTTTGGCCATCCGATGGCTGATCGCTTACTCCGGCGAGCGTTCCGAGAAGAGCATGGAGGAGAAGCTCGCGGGGGAGCTGATTGACGCGGCCAACAACCGGGGAGGGGCCATCAAGAAGCGCGAGGACGTACATAAAATGGCCGAAGCCAACAAGGCATTCGCCCATTATCGCTGGTAAAATAACCACCATCCAGAGCGTTTGAAGGAACCGAGCCAGGGGTTTTGTTGGCAAGCGGGATCCCATGGCGCAGGGATTTTTTTATTTTTCAAGGAAGGAATCCTTTGGTCGATCGAGGGCAACTGGAAAAAATTCGCAACATCGGCATCATGGCCCACATCGATGCCGGCAAGACCACCACCACGGAGCGGATCCTCTTCTATACGGGGGTCTCCTACAAGATGGGTGAGGTCCATGATGGCACCGCGGTGATGGACTGGATGGAACAGGAACAGGAACGGGGGATTACCATCACCTCCGCGGCTACCACCTGCACCTGGAAAGGCCACCGCATCAACCTCATCGACACCCCGGGCCACGTGGATTTCACCATCGAAGTGGAGCGGAGTCTGCGGGTTCTGGATGGGGCGGTGGCCGTGTTCTGCGCGGTGGGAGGGGTGGAACCCCAGAGCGAGACCGTCTGGAGACAGGCGGACAAGTACCACATTCCCCGAATCGCCTTCGTGAATAAGATGGACCGGGTCGGGGCCGACTATCCGCGGGTGATCCGGATGATCCGGGAAAGGCTGAGCGCTCGCCCCTTGGTCCTCCAGCTTCCCATCGGGCGGGAAGACAAGTTTCGGGGGGTGATTGACCTAATCCAACAGAAGGCCTACGTGTACGATGAGGAAGCAATGGGCTCGCAGTTCCAGCAAGCGCCGGTTCCGGAGGAGCTGCAGCCTCAGGCCGAAATCTACCGCGAGAAAATACTGGAAGCCCTGGCCGAGGCCGACGACGCCTTTATGGAAAAATATCTGGCCGGAGAGGCTCTCTCCCCGGAAGAGATTCAGGCCCTGATTCGGCGGGAGACGGTGGCCGCCCGGCTGGTGCCAGTAGTCTGCGGGTCGGCCTTCAAAAACAAGGGAATCCAGCCCCTGCTGGATGCGGTGGTGGATTATCTCCCTTCTCCCCTGGACGTTCCGCCGATTCGGGGGCAAAACCCGGATACCGGCCTGGAGGAGATGCGCACGCCCCTAAACGGAGCCCCTCTATCGGCCCTGGCGTTCAAGATCATGTCGGATCCCTACGTGGGACAGTTGACTTTTCTGCGGATCTATTCCGGGTCTCTTTCGTCCGGGGTTTCCGTTTTCAACTCCAACAAGGGGAAACGGGAACGAATCGGACGTCTGGTCAAGATGCATGCCAACAAGAGGGAAGAGATCCGGCAGGCCAGCGCCGGGGACATCATCGCCGCGGTGGGCCTGAAGGAAACCATGACCGGCCACACTCTTTGCGCCGAAGAACATCCCCTGGTCTTGGAAGCCATGGAGTTTCCGGAGCCGGTGATCTCCATGGCCATCGAGCCCAGGGCCAAAGCCGACGAGGAAAAGCTGGACCTGAGCCTGCACAAGCTTTCCATGGAGGATCCCTCTTTTCGGATGTTCATGGATGCGGAAACCGGCCAGCGCATCATCTCCGGGATGGGGGAGCTTCACCTGGAGGTCCTTGTGGATCGACTGACGAGAGAGTTCGGGGTTCCGGTCAACGTGGGGAAACCCATGGTAGCTTACCGGGAGACCATTTCCCAGGGAGCCCGGGCGGAAGGAAAGTTTGTCCGCCAATCAGGGGGACGGGGGCAGTACGGCCATGTAATCCTGGAAGTGCAACCCCTGCCCGCGGGAGAGAAATTCCAGTTTGTCGATGCCATCAAGGGGGGAACCATTCCCCGGGAGTATATTCCGGCCGTGGAAAAGGGGGTCAAAGAAGCGGCCGGGAACGGGGTCCTGGCGGGGTATCCGGTGGTGGACGTGAAGGTAACGCTCCTCGACGGGTCTTTCCACGAGGTGGATTCCTCCGAAATGGCCTTCAAGATCGCCGGTTCCATGGGGTTCAAGGAGGGGGCTCGACGGGGCCATCCCATTCTTCTCGAACCGGTCATGGCCGTAGAAGTGGTGGTCCCCGAGTCCTTCATCGGGGAAGTGACCGGAGATCTCTCTTCCCGGAGGGGGAAGATTGTCCATCTGGAGGCGCGGGACGCCTTACGGATTCTGGAGGCCAAGGTTCCCCTGGCGGAGATGTTTGGCTATGCCACCCAGCTGCGCTCGAACACCCAGGGCCGGGCCACGTACACCATGCAGTTTTCCCATTACGAGCGCGTCCCCGCAGCGATCGCCGAAACGGCCATCCAGCAGGCCCGCCGCGCCGATGGAACGGGCAGCCGCCGTCCGGGATGAGCCAGCGAAGGAGGGGTTATGTCGAAGAAGAAGTTTGAGCGTACGAAGCCGCATGTGAATGTGGGGACGATTGGGCATATTGATCATGGGAAGACGACGTTGACGAGTGCGATCACGAGGTGTTTGGCGCAGAAGGGGATGGCGGAGTACATATCGTTCGATCAGATTGACAAGGCGCCGGAGGAGAAGGAGCGGGGGATTACGATTGCGACGGCGCATGTGGAGTATGAGACGAAGAATAGGCATTATGCGCATGTGGATTGTCCGGGGCATGCGGATTACATTAAGAATATGATTACCGGGGCGGCGCAGATGGACGGGGCCATATTGGTGGTGGGGGCGGATGATGGGCCGATGCCGCAGACGCGGGAGCATATATTGTTGGCGAGGCAGGTG
>LJUR01000260.1 GCA_001304105.1 Deltaproteobacteria bacterium SM23_61 | reverse complement strand
ACCCTCGGAAATTTTCGGACGTGGGCCAGGAAACGGTCGAGCCCCTGAGCCCGGCCCGGCCGGCCGATGACCCGGTTGTGCAGCCCCACCGACATCATTTTGGGTCGGGTTTCCCCTTCCTCGTAGAGAGTGTCGAAAGCATCCCGCAGGTATTCAAAAAAATCGTTGGCTGTGAACATCTGGTTTTTCCAGAAGCGGATGTCGTTTTGATCCAGCGAGTAGGGCACGACGAGAAAGGACTTGCCCCCCACCTTTTCGAAGTAAGGCAGGTCATCGTTGAAGGCCCCGCTGTCGTAGAGAAAACCCTCCTCGGCCAGGATTCGCCGGGTATCGGGAGTCTGCAGCGGCCGGGTGAACCACCCCAGGATCCGCTGCCCCGTGGTTCCCTCGATGGATTCGCGGGCCTTGCGGATCTCCTCCCGCTCCTGCTCCGGGCGCATCCCGTAGTGGGGTACCCACCGGTAGCCGTGCCCGACCATATCATATCCATGCCTGACAAATGCCCGGGCGACCTCAGGGTTCCGTTCCAAAGCCAGGGCGCTGGCG
This sequence comes from Deltaproteobacteria bacterium SM23_61, assembly GCA_001304105.1. GTDB lineage: Bacteria > Desulfobacterota > SM23-61 > SM23-61 > SM23-61 > SM23-61. The sequence continues at coordinate 4,589 of LJUR01000260.1, read as the reverse complement.
AAGATGGTGCAGGTGGCTTCGTATTTATCCAGGATTCGCATGATGCGCCAGACCCCTGCTCTGCTCCCGTATTCGAACATGGATTCGTTGACCAGTTCCCGCTCGTCGGGCTTCGCGGGGTAGGGCCATTCGGCCTGCATCTCCCGCTGCCGGTCGCCCTCGACCGCTCCCATCTCCGATCCCTCTTCGTAATTGATCACCACATTCAGAGCGATCCTCGCTCCGCCGGGCCATTCCACCTTGGGCGGGCTTTCTCCATAACCGATAAAGTCACGGGGGGAATTCACCATCTTCTAACCTCCTTAATTGCATTCTGGTAAACCCCCGGCTCTGCCGGGGGCCCCGTATCCAGTACGGGGTTGACATTTCCGGGATGCTTGGGTTGTGGCCCGGGGGCAAGGAGCTTCCGGGCAAAAAGCATCGGACTGAATAACAGCCGTAAGTCGCGAGTCGCGAGAGCGCAAGTCGATCAAAGCATTTTCCCCCTCATGCCTTTCGCCTTGCGACTTGCGGTTTTTTCCTCCGTTGCCCCCGGGGGGCCTGGCATCCGATCGAAGGCCGCCTTGGGGAAAGGGAGAATTCAGCCTCTGGGGCCCGGCCGATAAAGCCCCCTTGGATTCGTTCCCCAGAGCCCGGCTTCATAAGCCCGGGTGTCCAGGGGGGAAAGGCGCTTTACCATCCTGGGGGTGAGCACCCGGACTCTCCTCATCCGGTCCAGTTTCTCCGCGATCCAATCCAGGGGTTCGTCCTTCACCATCCAACCGGCCCGGTCGAAGGTCCTTAAATTCAAGGGAAACGTGTACCCGCGCAGGGTTTTCTCCCGCTCCAGGTTGTAGAATTGCTCGAAGTAGGACATGATCAACTCGCGCAGCGTGCGGTAGACCGGCTCCCGGAATCTCAACCCCACGAAATTCGACTTGCCCACCGCGCCCCAGTGGCCGTCCTGCCTGAAGGGGGCCAGGAGATGGTCGTCGTCCCGGTGGTTGGGGAGCATCTCCAGGATCAGGGGAGGATGCCCCAGGCGGCGGAGCATGGCGGCGGCAAACAGCGCCCCGTCGTAGCAGTGGGCCACCCGCTCCCGCAGAACCCGCAGGGGGCAGCGGTAGGTTTTATCGGTGGAATAAGCCAATTCATCCAGGAAGGTCTGGATTTTACCCGGAGTGGCCAGACGGCCCAAGATCCGGCGCTCGGATTGGGTCAAATGCCGATCAAAGTGACTTTCAGAGTTCATTCCCAATTCCTCGGCCCCTTTCCCTCTCCTTTTCTCTTGATGAATCGTCTGGATTCCACCGCGTATCCCAGGTCCTGGTAAAATTGATGGGCCTGGGTGCGCTGCTCTCCGCTGGTCACCTCGATGCGGATGCAGTCTCTCTTCCAAGCCCACCTCTCAGCCGTTTCTACCAGCTGCCTTCCGATTCCCTTCCCCCGGAAATTTTCCTCCACCACCAGGGCGGTGATCCTTCCCAGACTTCCGGAGACATGCAGCAGCGGAATCAAATGAAACCCCAGGAGGCCTACGACCTTCCCCTGGAACTCGGCCACCCAAATTCTATCCCCGCCACCGGAAGATAGGAGGGAAATCCTTTCCCTGACAGCCTCTGTTTCGTTCGGGTAGCCAAGCTGTCCCAACAGCATGGCGATTTGCAGGGTGTCCTCGACTCTCGCACTTCGGATTGCGGCCGCTTCCATACCGATTCGTGACCCGAAAAGAAATTGGCTGCCGGGTTGACCAAGAAAGCACAGGCCCCATTTCATAAATGCATCAGAATCTACTTATATTTAAATCTCAAGAGAGGGACAAGGGAAAAAATTCTGGCTTGAGGGAAATGCCTTGAAAGAATTCATCGTCTGACTCTCCTCCTTCTTTGCATTATGGGTAACGATTTGATATTATTTTAATTTTAGTAAGATCCGGGCCGACAGCCATTTACTACGAGAACGAATAGTTTGAATACGAATTTTCTTGACAACTTCTTGGCAATTTTCTTAAAATGCGGGGAAAGGGACTCCATTATAGGCATATCAACTCGCACAAGGAGGAAGCCATGAGCAACGGAACTTTCCCGATCAGCATGAGAGACATGAAATTCATCCTCTACGAATGGCTGGGGATCGAAAGACTGTGCACCTTCGACAAATTCAAAGACTACTCCCGGGAGACCTTTGACATGGTGCTGGACCAGGCCTCCCAGCTCGCCGCGGAAGTCATCGCCCCCCTGAATTCCGTTTCGGACAAAGAAGGGTGCGTGTACGAGAAAGGGAAAGTCAAAGTTCCGGAGGCCTTCCATGACGCCTTCAAAAAATACCGAGAGGGCGGCTGGATCGCCGCATCGGTGGACGCGGAAGCGGGGGGGCAGGGGCTGCCGGAATCCGTGGCCCTGGCCGCCGCGGAAATGTTCGTGGGAGCATGCTGCTCTTTCAGCACCTATCCCGGGCTTACTCGCGGCTGCGCCAATTTGATCGAAAGCTTCGGGACCCCGGAGCAGAAAAAAACGTACCTGGAAAAGATGTACGCCGGGGAGTGGACGGGGACCATGTGCCTCACCGAACCCCAGGCCGGAAGCGCCGTGGGGGACACGAAATGCGCGGCCAAGAAGCAGGGAGATCATTATTTGATTCAGGGCACGAAGAACTTCATCACCGCGGGCGAACACAACCTGGCGCCCAATATCATCCACGCCGTCCTGGCCCGGACGGAAAACGCTCCCCCGGGAATCAAGGGCCTGAGCCTCTTCATCATCCCCAAGGTGCGCATCAACGCCGACGGCTCCCTGGGAGAACCCAACGATATCAATTGCGGCGGCATCGAACACAAGATGGGGCTGAACGGCTCGGCAACCGCGACCCTGAACTTCGGGGATGACGGGAAATGCCACGGCTACATCCTGGGGCAGGAGGGAGAGGGGATTCGGCTCATGTTCCAGATGATGAACGAAGCGCGCCTGGGGGTGGGACTGCAGGGTTTTGCCCTGGGCAACCTGGCTTACCTGTATGCCCTGAAATACGCCAAGGAACGTGTCCAGGGGGTGGATATCCGGAAGATGAAAGACCCCAACGCCCCCCGGGTGACGATCATCAACCACCCCGACGTACGGCGGATGCTTATCACCATGAAAGCGTATGCCGAAGGCCTCCGGGCGCTCATCTTTAAGACGGCTTACTACGCCGACCTGGCCAAGGTGGCCACCGACCCCAAGGAGAAGGAAGTCTGCGAAAACACCATCGACCTGCTCATCCCGGTGGTGAAGGCCTATTCAACCGACATGGCCTTCCGCATGACCGAGTGGGCCATCCAAGTTCACGGCGGGTACGGGTACTGCGGCGAATATCCCGTGGAACAGCTCTGCCGGGACGTGAAGATCACCTCCATCTACGAAGGGACCAACGGCATCCAGGCCATGGACCTGGTGGGGAGAAAGCTCTCTCTCAAGAAAGGCGCCCTGGTCATGGGCTGGATGAAGGAGATCAATGAATTTATCGAGAAGCACAAAACGCATCCGACCCTGGGTTCTTTCGTGACCCAGCTGGAGCAGGCCAAGAATTCGCTGGTCACCACGGCCATGCACTTCGCCAAGACGGCCGCCGGGGGAGACGTCCTCTACCCCATGCTCCAGTGCGTCCCCTTCCTGGAGATGTTCGGGGAAGTGCAGGTCGCCTACCTCCTCCTGGACCAGTCGCTCGTAGCCAAGGAGAAACTCCAGGCCCTCTTCGACAAGGCCAAAGCGGCCACGCCCGAAGCCCAGGCCAAGGTGATCGAGGACCAGGCGGACGCCGCCTACTACAGCGGTAAAATCCACGCCACCGAGTTTTTCGTCACCAACATTCTGCCGCAGGTTCAGGGCAAAGCCACGACCGTCCTGGGAGGAAACCGGAGCGCCCTGGCCATCCAGGAAGCGGCGTTTTGATGGATAAAAAAAGCAAAGCGCAAAGCGCATAGCGCATAGAACATAGAGAAAGAGGTGGTTCCCATGGGACCACCTCTTTTTTTATCTCCCATTCATGACTTTTCTTTCGTTTCGCCATGCGCTATGCTCTATGCGCTTTTCGTTTTTGATCTTTTCTTACGGGAGTCGAGCCATGAAACTAATGCTTTTCCTTTTCTTGACAACTCTCTTTTGGGGGGTGGCGGCGATCTTCGACAAGCTGGCCCTGGGCAAAACCAGCCCTTTCAGCGGAATGATGGTCCGTCAGTTCATTCTCACCGGTCTTCTGCTGGCCGTGGGAATCGGCAGCGGGCGGCTGGGAAGCATGGGAACCATGGATCTCCGTACAATGGTTCTTTTCGGGCTGAGCGGAGTCTGTGGGGGGGCCCTGGGGTTGTGGACCTATTACCATGCCCTGAAGTTGGGAGGGGCTTCTCTGGTGGTGCCCATTACCGCAACCTATCCGTTAATCACGGTCCTTTTGAGCTGGCTTATCCTGCAGGAGAGCCTCACCGTTTCCCGGGTCATTGGGACGGCCTTGATTGTGATGGGAGTATGGCTGGTGAAGTGAAGAACAGGGTGCAGGGTGCAGGAAACCCCCTCTTATGCCTTTTTCTTCCGGGTCTTCCGATCGCTTTCTTCTTTCTTTCCCGCCTTGGCAGGCTT
>LJUR01000259.1 GCA_001304105.1 Deltaproteobacteria bacterium SM23_61 | reverse complement strand
GGTTCTTAGCTCCGCGGGGCCTACCGCCTTCTGGACCTCGGGGGGAAGGTCACCGGGGGTGACCAGGTCACTCCTGGTTAATACCACGGCTCTTTCGATGGCGTTTTCCAGCTGGCGCACGTTTCGCGGCCAGGGGTACTGAAGCATGACCTCCATGGCCTCCTGGGTGAACCCTTTTACCGCTTTGTTATTTTTCTTCTTGAAGATCTCCAGGAAGTGGTGGGCCAGGAGGGGAATATCCCCTTCTCTTTCCCGCAAAGGAGGAAGGGTCAGGGTAATCACGTTCAGCCGGGAGTAGAGGTCTTCCCGGAAAGCTTTTCGCTCGATGGCCTCGAGCAGGTTCATATTGGTGGCTGCCACGATCCGAACATCGGCCTTCAGGGTTTTGGTTCCGCCCAGCCTTTCAAACTCACCCACCTGAAGGACCCGCAGAAGCTTCACCTGCACGGTGAGGCTCACTTCTCCGATCTCATCCAAAAAGAGCGTTCCGCCGTGGGCCAGCTCAAACCGCCCTTCTTTGCGGGCAATGGCCCCGGTAAAAGCCCCCCGCTCATACCCGAAGAGTTCAGCCTCCAGGAGGGTCTCCGGAAGGGCCGCGCAACTGACCTTGATAAAGGGTTCCTTGGCCCTCGGGCTCAGGTCGTGGATGGCCTGGGCGATCACTTCTTTTCCCGTGCCGCTCTCTCCCTGGATGAGTACCGTGGCCGAACTCGGGGCCACCTGAGCCACGATCTCCAGGACGTTCTTCATGACCGGGCTCCGACCCACGATTTTTTCCACCTTCTGAAAATCCTTGATTTTCTCCTGGAGCATGCGGTTTTCCAGGACCAGGGACTGCTTTTCCATCGCCTTGCGGACCAGCTTGAGGATCTCCCGCGGCTTGAAGGGCTTCTGGATGTAATCGAAGGCCCCGTCTTTCATGGCTGTCACCGCCGTATCGACCGTCCCGTAGCCGGTCATAAGGATGACTTCCGTTTCCGGTCGGATGGCCTTGGCCACCTTGAGCAGCTCCACCCCGTCCATCCTGGGCATCTTCAAATCAGTCAGGACCAGATGGATGAATTCCTTGCGCAGAATGTCCAGGGCTTCTTCACCATCATTGGCCGGGAACACCCGGAATCCTTCGCCCCCCAGAATTTTGGCCAGGGAGTCGCGGAAAGACTGGTGGTCATCCACCAGCAGAATCGTCTTGGGTTCTGCAATTTCCATGGCCTTCCCCCAAACGGCTACCTTCCTAGTTCCCGGTTCCCCTCACTCCCCCTCCCGCCCCTTCTCCCCAGAAACCGGGAATGGGTCGGGAGGAATCGGCAAACGGATGATGAAAGAGGTTCCCAAACCCTCGTAACTGCCGAAATGGACCGTTCCCCCATGCTCTTTCAAGATATGCGAAGTAATGGAGAGTCCTAAACCCGTGCCGCCGTGCTTGGTGCTGAAGAAGGGGGTAAAAACCAGGTCCTGGTTCTCCTCTGGAATTCCTTTTCCCGTGTCCCCGATGGTGATTTCCACTTTCCCGTCCCGCTGGGCCGTGGAAACGGTCAGCTTCCCGCCGTCGGGCATGGCCTCGAAAGAGTTCTTGATGATGTTCAAAAAGGCCTGGCGGAGCTGCTTGGGGTCGAGCTGCACGGGGGGAAGACGGGGATCCAGGTCTTCCACCAGAAGGATCTTTCGCTCCCCCACTTCCTCCCGGAGAAAGAGGAGGAGATCGTTGATCACTTCGTTGGGATTCCCTTTTTCCAGTTTGATCTTGGGGAGGCGGGCGAATTGCAGATATTCTTCCACCACCTCCAGGAGACGGTCCACCTCCGCCTTGATCACCGCCAGGAGCTCCCGGGCTTCACCCGTTCGATCGGATTCCATTCTATCCAGCTCTTCGTCCAGGAGCTCCGCGTTGAGGACGATCGTTCCCAGAGGATTCTTGATCTCGTGGGCGACGTTGGCCGCCATGCGGCCCACCACCGCCAGTCGCTCCGACTGGATGATCTGTTGCTGCAGCTCTCTCTCCGCGGTGACATCTTTCACGTACTCCACCACCTCCGCCACCTCTCCGTTCCGATCGCGGAGGGGAAAGGTAAAGATCTGCAGGTAGTACTTGTTCCCTCCGGCCACCAGGCTGGCCCGTTCGCGGAAGGCGGGACGTCCCGTGCGGAAGGATTCCTCCGCTGGGCAGTTTATGCACAGGTCGGGGCGCTTCTGAAATTCTTGATGGCAGAGGCGGCCTACAAAATCTTCCATCCCCCGTTTGTACCAGTTCAGGGCCGTCTTGTTCACCGTGAGGATCCGGTAACCCCGGTCCACGATGGCAATGGCGTCGGGGGCTCCGTCGAAGAGAGCCTGGAGACGGTTCTGGCTCCGCATGATCTCTTCGCTCCACCTGACCTTCTCCGCCGCTCGGATCCGCTCCTGGTTGATCTTGTGCCCCACATAGGTGCCGGCCAGCAGGGTGGAGGCCATAATCAGAATGAGGACCGCTGAACTTTGAAACCTCCCCCACACAAGGCGGGTCACCTCTGAATAGGGAATGACGACAGCCACCGACCAGAGCTGGTCGCCCAGGCGAACCGGCGCGTAGGCGATCAGCTTTTTGATCTGGCCCTTTTCTCCCAGGTGCCACCCGCTGGTATATTCGCCCGTGCCCTCCCGGCCGGCGATCATCTCTTCCCTCATGATGCGGTCAATCTGTTCCAAAGACAGGCCCGGGTCCCTTTCTTTCCGGGCGGAAAAAGCATTCTTCCCGACAAGGCCGGGATCATTGTGGGCGATGAATGTCCCCTCCTTGTCGATCATCCAGGAGGCTCCCCCGGCTCCGGAGCGGATGGGCTGAACGAAGCGGTCATAGAGCTTTTTGAAGTCGATCCCGGCTCCCAGAAATCCCACCGGCTCCGATCCGCGGGATACCGGGGATAGAAGGAGGAGAAAGCCGAAACGGGAAGCTGGATTCTCGCCCTCCGCCAAGGGTCTCACATGAGCCAGCGACGGATTCCCGGCCGTGCGCGCCTTCCGGAAATAGGGCCCCAAGTCGAAAGACTTGCCCGCTATGCCGCCCGGGATCTTCGCCGGGTAGGAAGAAATCATCTCTCCCCGCTCATCCAGCCGGAACAGAAAATCAACGGCCTCCCCGAATTGTTCCGCGAAAACTTTTAGGGTTTTTTCCGCCTCCCTTCCGGCCCTACCCTTTTTCGGATTCTGGATTTCGGGAATTCGCGTCAGCAGGGCCAGGGTCTGGCGGAGATTCCCCAGATGGCTCTCTATCCCCTGCGCGGCTTGGCGGGCCAGGACGAGCTGCTGCTGATTGACCTGGCCGGCCATGGCCTTCTCCGCCGAGGTATAGCTGTAGAGCCCCACGGCGATCAGGATCCCGATGATCAAGCAGGTAACTCCCCAGATCACCGGCATCAGGGGAAGCCGATATTTTTTCATCCACTTTTCTAAGCGGGGAATGATGGACTGGCTGGACATACGGTGGAATTATAACGAATTCAGAAAGCCAAGTCAAAGCTTCCGCAGCGCTTCCTGGTTGCCATCCATTTGAAGATGGTTTTTCTCGCGGCCCGGGCACGGCTTTCAACCTGGGGGACATTTATCGATTCGCTTTTTACTTGCTTCTCTTTTCAATTTCACCCTATAATTTCAATAAAATATGACCCCTTCGAAAATGCTGAAAGGGACCGCATACAGGCAGCTCTTCCCTTGCTGGAACGGGGCGAGTTCCGGATTCAAGGAACTCCTTTATTCCCCCTGGCCAATCTTCGATTTTTAAAAAGAATGCGAATCGGGTCCAAACTTCTTCTCGGCTTTATTCCCCTGGCAATCCTCACTGCCATGGTCGCCGAGGTGTTGTACGTCAATTCTCAACGGATCGGCGACAGCACGCAACGGGTCAAGGAAGCCTACCGGAATTACAGCAACCTTATGGAAATGCGCCGGCACGAGAAGAACTTCTCCTTCTACCGGGAAAAATTTTACCTTGACCGCATCCAGGAGGCCTCCTCGCGGGCGGCTGAATCACTCTCCCGCCTGAAGGAACTGGGGGAGGAGGACGGATCCGTCTTTCTGGTCACCCGGGCCCAGGCGGTCTTGAGAGATTACCAGCGGATCGTCCATCTCCTGCTGGCCACCCAGGACCGGCCCGAGGTCGAAAAAAAGATGGCCGAACTGGAAGCGCTGGGCCACCAGCTCGAAAAGATGGCCGAACAGGCCGTCGGTCTTTCCTGGCTGCCGATCCAGGTGGCCACCCGCAAGGCCCGGACCTATTCTTGGATCTTCGCTGTCCAGGCCGGCCTGATCGGGGTGGTTCTGGCTTTTTACTTCAGCCAGCTCTTGGTCAAACCCATCCGGCAGCTCCTCCGGGTCACTAGAAAAGTGGCCGAAGGGGATTTCTCCGAGGTCGTCCCCATGAAGTCCAAGGACGAAATCGGCGAGTTGGCCGAATCCTTCAACCGCATGGTGACCTCCCTCGAGCAGGGCCGGACGCAGCTCCAGCAGTCAGCCCAGGAACTGCGGGGGACCAAGGAAACCCTGGAGAATATCGTCCAGAGCTCGGTCGATGCCATCGTGGCCACCGACCCTAAGGGCCGGATAACCTTCGCCAACCGATCCATGGAAGACTTAATCCTGGGCCCGACCGGGCAAAAAGGGAAGCTGATCGGCGTTCCCATGGCCGGGCTTTACTCCGGGGGTCTGGCTGAAGCCCGAAAAATCATGTCCATCCTCCAGGAACACGGCCGGTTGATGAATTACGAAACGACCATGATCAGCGACGGCCGGGGGATTCCCATCCTGACTTCCGCTTCCCTTCTCCGGGATGAGCGAGGAGCGGTCATCGGCACCCTGGGAGTAATCAAGGATCTGACCGAAAAGAAGACGCTCGAAGAAGACCTGAGGAAAGCCCAGGCGGATTTGGTCCAGACGGAGAAGCTGGCGGCCATCGGCCGGCTGGCCTCGGGGGTCGCCCATGAGATGAATGATCCTCTGACCTCCATCCTGAGCTTCGGCAACCTTCTGCGGGAAGACACCCCGGAGGGAGAGCCCAGCCGGGAAAGCCTGGATATCATCGTCAAAGAGGCGACCCGGGCCAAGCGAATCGTCTCCGACCTTCTCTCTTTCTCCCGGGAGGCAAAGCCCTCCCTGGAATGGGTGGACCTCAACGACGTGAT
>LJUR01000258.1 GCA_001304105.1 Deltaproteobacteria bacterium SM23_61 | reverse complement strand
GGCTACAACCGGGATCTTTACTCCTGGAGCCTCGACAACTCAGCGGAAATCGCGAAAGGATGGATCCTGCAGGGGAAAACCACAGCCGAGCTGGCGTCCAGAATATCTGCGGACCCGAAAGCGCTGGAAGAGACGATCACCCGCTTCAACCGTCACGCCAAAGCGGGAAAAGATGAAGACTTCGGCCGGCCCAGGGAAGACCTGCGCCCTCTGGAGCCTCCTTTCTATGCCATTCAACTCTGGCCCGCGCTGATCAATACCCAGGGGGGCCCCCGGAGGGACAAGGAATCCCGCGTCCTCGACCCCGACGGGAAGCCGGTTCCCAGACTCTACGCCGCGGGAGAGCTCGGTTCGATCTGGGGGTACCTCTACCAGGGAGCCTGCAACATCGGCGAAGCCCTGGTCTTCGGACGGATCGCGGGGAAGAACGCGGCCGCAGAAGAACCCTGGTCGTAAAATGTGAATTTTCATGGCCGTCACGGCTCTGGCGCAAAAAGAATTCATCGTGAATACGACTCCGGACCGTGTCTGGCGGTTGATCGGAAAAGTCATCTTCAGCGTCCTTCCGGGAATGGAAAGCATGGAGATCCTGGACGAGAACAACTTCCGGGCCTTGCTCCGGGTGAAGATGATGGGGTTCGAATGGGTCTTGAAGTTGAAGGGGGAGATGGTGGACATTTCCCCCCCCGAGTCTTTTTCCGTAAGGCTCCTTCTCGAGGGATTGGGGGGTTTGGTCAAGGCGGACCAGAGGGTGGCCCTGGTCATGACCCCGGTGGAAAATGGAAAGACCGCAGTGGCCTGCCGGGCGGCAGCGGAAGGCATGGGGTTCTTGCAAAGGACCTTGCTCATGGGCCAGGCACGGAGTTTCGCCCGGCAGACCTTTGAAGCGATCGAGAAAAGGCTGAAGGAACTGGCGTGATAAATGAGGAAATATCGAGGGGCGATTCGCCAGCAGCCCGTAACCAACCACCAGCAACATATTTTTTTTTAAGGAGCTATGATGGGTCCGACGCAGATTTTGGCCGAATATGTGAGCCAGACGTCCTTTTCGCAACTGCCCAAAGAAGTGATCCAGAAAACCAAAGGCATCGTGCTGGACACGCTGGGCTGCGGGATTGCCGGCTACACCCTGGCCAGCCACGAATTTCACTGGATCTTCGGCCTGGTGAAAGAAATGGGGGGAAACCCGGAAGCCACGGTTTTCCTGGAAGGGATGAAAACCTCCGCGTCCCAAGCCGCCATGACCAATGGGGTTTTAATCCACACCGTTGATTTCGATGACACCCATATGGGCTCGATCTCCCACCTGGGGGCCCCGGTAGTCCCCTCCGCTCTGGCCTTGGGCGAAAAAGTGGGGGCCGACGGGATGGCCCTGATCTCCGCCGCGGTCTTGGCATATGAAGTGGCCGGACGAATCGGCAAGGCGCTCATGCCCTCCCATTACAAATACTGGCACCCCACCGGAACGTTCGGGACCATTGCCGCGGCGGTCGTGGCCTCGAAACTGCTGGGCCTCAAGGCGGATCGGGTGGAGCAGGCCATCAGTCTGGCCGCGGACGGGGCTTCCGGTATGCGCTACTGCATCGACTTCGGGGATTTTTCCAAAAGCCTCCATCCCGGTTTCGCGGCTCGGAACGGTATCCTGGCGGCCCAGATCATCGCCCGGGGGGCTGCGGGGCCCAAAGGGCTGCTGGAGTACAAATCCGGTTTCTGCGAAGCCTATGCCGATGAGCCCAAGATGAAGTGCCTGACCGAAAACCTGGGGTCCTCTTATGAGATCCTGGAGGACAGCCTGAAGGCTTTTCCCACCATTCTCTGCAGCCATACCCCGATCCAGGGAACGATAAAACTCATGAAGGAGAAAAACCTCCGCCTGGAGGACGTGGAGTCCGTTCATTTTCGGGTGACTCCGACCGCACCCGGGCAGGGGATGAACTACGCCCCCGATTCTCCCCTGGCCGCCCGCCTGTCCATCCCCTACTGCGTCGGCCGGGCGGCTGCGGACGGCTACATCGCCATGGATCAATTCCAGGAGGAAAAGATCCAGGATGCCCGAATCCAACAATTCATGAAAAAGGTGACCCTGGAATCCGTGCCCCAGTTCGTAGAAAAATACCCGGGAACGCTGGCGGCCCAGGTAGAGATTCAGACCAAGGACGGGAAGCGATTCCAGGATGAATCCATCTATCCCAAGGGACACCCCAAGAATCCCATGACCGATAAGGAGATCCAGGAAAAATTCCGCCGCCTGTCCCTGAACACCCTGGACCGGGGCCAGACGGAAAAGATCATCGAGAAGGTCTACGGTCTGGAGAATTTAAAAGCGACAAAAGAATTGATCGACACGCTGATTCGATAATCCCCAATCCCCCCTCACCCTCCCCTCGAGGGGGAATGCGTGAGAGGGGGGAACAGGAGGAAAAGTGATCCTCAAGATTGCCCACATCGGAGTGGCAGTAAAAAATGTGGAAGAGGTGGAAAAGCTCTATTCGGAAGTCCTGGGGCTAACCATTACCGGGCGGGAGGTTTCGCCGGACAACAAGGTTTCGTTCATCCCCCTGGGGGATACGGCCATCGAACTCCTGGAATCGGTGGAGCCCGACGGGGCCATCGCCCGGCACATCGAAAAGAGAGGAGAGGGGATCCACCATATCGCCCTGGAAGTGGACAACATCGAAAAAGCCCTCGAAGAAATGAAAGCCAAAGGACTTGCCCTGATCGACCAAAAGCCGAGACGGGGCGCCCACGATGCCAAAATTGCTTTTCTTCATCCGAAGGGAACCCACGGGGTGCTTCTCGAGCTCTGTGAGCCAAAGAAACAGTAAGAAAGGCCCCATGCGGCTTCGTTCTCGATCTGCCCGAGCATTCACATAAGGAGGAACCGGATGAGGGTAACCGAAAGAATCGCCCAATACGTGATAAAATCGTCCTATCGTACCCTCCCCAAAGATGTGATCCACCAGGGGAAGCGCTGCTTCTTGGATCTCATCGGCACGACCCTGGGGGGGGCCAAACAACCCCTGGGCCGTATTCTGGTGAAGACCGCCGGTGAGCTCGGCGGAAAGCCTCAGGCCACGGTTTTGGGCTACGGCCTGAAAACCAGTATCTTGGACGCCGCGCTAATCAACGGGTCCACGGCGCATGCCCTGGACTTCGACGACACCCACATCTCCTCCATCACCCACCCCAGCGCTCCGGTGATTCCTGCCGTCCTGGCCGTCGCCGAATGGAAGGGGCTCTCCGGGAAAGCCGCCCTGGAGGCCTTCATCTTGGGTTTCGAAGTGGAGACCCGTATCGGCCTGGGCATGGGGAAAAAGCATTACGACCGCGGATGGCATAACACCGCCACCTGCGGACGTTTCGGTTCGGCGGTGGCCGCGGGAAAGCTCCTGGGACTTGACCGGGAGCAGATGAAGATGGCCCTGGGAATGGCCGGGACCCAGGCCTCGGGTGTGCGCCTGGTCTTCGGAACCATGACCAAGCCTTTTCATCCCGGAAAATGCGCCTTCGACGGCCTGCTCTCGGCCCTCCTGGTCCAGCGCGGTTTCACCTGCGCCCCCAACCTCATCGAGGGACCGAAGGGATATGTGGAGGTCCTGGGGGTCGAATCCCGGCTGGAGCCCATGGTGAAGAATCTGGGGAAGAGATACGAGGTGCTGAACAATACCTTTAAGCCCTATGCGGCCTGTTTGCTCACCCATCCCACCATCGATGCGATTATCGGATTGAGGAATCAATACCGCCTCAAGGCCGAGGACGTCGAGGAAATTTCCTGCGATGTGGCCAAGTTCTGCCTGGACGCCGCGGGACAGCTGGAGCCCAAGACCGGCCTGGCCAGCAAGTTCAGCACTGCCTATGTGGCTGCCCTGGCGCTGGCCGAAGGAGAGGCCGGGGAAGACATGTTCAACGACAAGAAGGTTGTCGAACCCAGGCTGGTGGCCCTCCAGAAAAAGGTCAGGGCCAAGGTGGTCCCGGCTTATTCCGAAACCGAAGCCAGGATCACCATCACCACCAAGGCCGGAAAGAAATATTCGGCCTTCGTGAACACTCCCAAGGGAGACCCGCGCAATCCTCCCACGGATAAAGAACTGGAAAATAAGTTCCGCAGCCTGGCGGCCTTCGTCCTGCCCGAGGCCAAGATCGAGCGCCTGGTGAAAGCCATCTGGAATCTGGACAAAATCGCCAACATCCGGCAGCTTGTCCGGCTTTGTTATTAGCCGCTCAGCACCCCATTCTTTTCTCTTCCCTGGCGCAAGGGCCATTACGCGAATCGCCTGACGGTCGCCCTTACAAATGTAAATGGCAAAGACAAAAATAGAAGGAGTAGAAGATGAAAGAAAAAGTCGGTTTCATCGGGTTGGGGGCCATGGGAGTTCCCATGTCCCAGAAGCTCTTGGAAGCGGGCTATCCTCTGACCGTTTATGATATCCGAAAGGAAGCCATCGAGGTCATCGTAAAAAAGGGGGCCCAGGGGACCGCCTCGCCCAAAGAAGTGGGGGAACAGTGCGGGAAAGTTATCACCATCGTGCCCAATTCGGATGCCGTGGAAGAGGTGGTCTTCGGTCCCGGCGGCCTCCTGGAGGGGATGAAGGCGGGCAGCGTTCTGATCGAAATGACCAGCGCCTACCCGCCGAGCACGCTGAAGGTCAACCAGGCCCTCTCGGCCAAAGGGGTGCACATGATTGACGCCCCGGTCAGCGGCGGAGTCGTGGGGGCCGTGGCCGGGACGCTCTCCATCATGGTGGGAGGGGATGAAAAAATCTTCGAATCTTGCCGCCCCATCCTCTCCGCCATGGGGAAGAACCTCTTTCACATCGGGGAAATCGGATTCGGACACGCCCTGAAGGCGATCAACAATTTCCTCTCGGCCACTTGCCTGGCGGCCACTTCCGAGGCCATCATCCTGGCTTCTAAGATGGGTATCTCCCCCCAGCGGGCGGTCGAGGTCCTCCAGGCCAGCACCGGCCGGAGCTACTCCACCGAGTTGAAAGTCCCCAAGTTCGTCCTCCCCCGGACCTTCAACTCCGGGTTCACCCTGGAACTCATGCACAAGGACCTCAACACGGTCACCCGCATGGCCCGGGAGTACAAGGTTCCCATGCTCCTGGCCAACCTGGTGCAGGAGCTCTACGGGTACTCCCTGGCGCACGGGGACAAAAAGACGGACCACACGG
>LJUR01000257.1 GCA_001304105.1 Deltaproteobacteria bacterium SM23_61 | reverse complement strand
GTGCTGATGTGCCTCTTGGGCAACGAGAATGCCATCTATGAGGTAGACAATGTCCCCTTCCTGGCCGACAGCTACGAAAAAGCCTGGAAGCTCTACAAGGCCCAGAAGCCTTTTGTGGAAAAGCTCCTGGGCGCCCAGGGAATGAAGCTTCTGTTTGCCAAGCCTTGGCCGGGGCAGGCAATCTATTCCGCCAAACGCGAGCTTAAAACGGTAAAAGACATGGAAGGCTTGTCCTGGCGCGCCTACAGCCCGGTCACTTTGCGGATCGCCGAGCTCGTAAAGGCCCACCCGGTCACCATCCAGCAGGCCGAAGTCACCCAGGCCTTCGCCACGGGCAAGGTCAACGCCATGATGACCTCGTCAGCCACCGGCGTGGATACCAAGGCGTGGGAGCAGATCAAATATTTCTATGACACCCAGGCTTGCATGCCGAAAAACATGGTGATTGTTAACAAGGCCAGCTTCAACAAGCTCGACAAGGCAACCCAGAAAATATTGGTGGAAGAGGCCAAGAAGGCCGAAGCGGACGGCTGGAAAGCGAGTAAGAAGACCAACAAGGACGCGATCGAAACGCTGAAGAAGAACGGCATGGTGGTACAGCCGCCCAGTGCGGAGCTGAAAAAGGGCCTGGACGAAGTCGGCAAGGTGCTGGCCGAGGACTGGATCAAGAAAGCTGGGGCCGACGGGAAGAAGGTGCTTGAGGCCTACCGCAAGAAGTAGTCCTGCGGCCGAAATAGAGGAGATCATTTGCGGAAAATTCTGGATGCGCTCTACTGGACCTGCGGGGTGCTGGCGGGGATCTTCATGATCGGGATCGCCGTCTGCATCCTGACCAGCCTGGCCGGTGCCATCTTCGGGTTCATTGCCCGCAGCATGGACGATTTTGCGGGCTTTTCCATGGCGGCATCGGCCTTTCTGGGTTTATCTTATACGTTCAAATCGGATGAGCACATCCGCGTCACCCTAGCAATCCAGCGGTTCCACGGAAAAACCCGCCGGGGCCTGGAGATCTGGTGTCATATCCTTGCAGCGATATTAGCCGGATTCTTCGCCTATTACAGCGTTAAACTGGCCGTGGTCTCCTGGCAGATTGAGGAGGTGAGCGTGGGGCTTATTCCGGTGCCGGTTTGGATCCCCCAGCTGGGCATGGCGGTGGGCACGGTCATGCTGACCGTGGCCGTGCTGGACCGGCTGGTGGGGCTCTTGACCGCCAGGGTTTCGCCGGACCAGGTCCGGCAGGTCGTCATGGAGAGCTAGAGCATGTCCGAATGGCTGCTGGTCTTGGTCTTTATGGTTGTCCTCTTCGGCCTGCTTGGCTCGGGCGTATGGGTGGGACTGTCGCTCATGGGGGTTGCCTGGATCTCCATGGAAATTTTCACCACCCGCCCGGCCGGCGATGCCATGGCGGTAACCGTCTGGGGAACGCTGTCGAGCTGGACGCTCACCGCCCTGCCCCTGTTCGTCTGGATGGGGGAAGTCCTGTTTCGCTCCCGCCTTTCGGAGGATTTGTTCAACGGACTCGCCCCCTGGATGGGGAGACTTCCCGGTCGGCTGTTGCACACCAACGTGGTGGGATGCGCCATCTTTGCGGCCATTTCGGGGTCCTCGGCGGCCACCTGCGCTACCATCGGAAAAATGTCGATCCCCGAACTGCGCAGCCGGAAATACCCTGAAACCCTGGTGGTGGGCAGCCTGGCGGGGTCGGGTACCCTCGGCCTGCTCATCCCTCCTTCCATCATCCTCATCGTGTACGGCGTATCCACCGAGGTATCGATCGCCCAGCTCTTTATCGCCGGCATTTTTCCCGGAGTGATGCTGGCCCTGCTCTTCATGGGCTACCTGGGGTTTTGGTCTCTTCTCTATCCCAGCGAAGTGCCCCCCAACGACATCCGCATGACCTTCATCCAGAAGATCCGGGCGTCGCGGGGCCTGATCCCCCCCATGCTGTTGATCCTGTTCGTCCTGGGGTCGATCTACGGCGGGTACGCCACGGCGACGGAGTCGGCGGCGCTCGGGGTGGTGGGGGCGCTGCTGCTTTCTTGGTGGCAGGGGAGTATGAACCGGGAAACCTTCGTAACCAGTCTATTGGGTGCCACCCGGACCTCGGCCATGATCATGCTCATCCTGGCGGGTTCCTCATTTTTATCCTTGGCCATGGGCTTCACCGGTCTGCCGCGCAACCTTGCCCAGTGGATCGGAACGCTACACCTTAAACCCTATGAACTCATCATGGCGCTTACCGTATTTTTCATGATTATGGGCTGCTTTCTCGACGGCATTTCCATGGTGGTCTTGACGATGGCCGTGCTCCTGCCCATGGTGCAGGAGGCGAAACTTGATCTTATCTGGTTCGGGATCTTTATTGTCATCGTGGTGGAAATGGCCCAAATCACCCCCCCCGTGGGCTTCAATCTTTTCGTTTTGCAGGGATTGACCGGCCACTCGATCCTTTTCGTCGCCCGGGCGGCGATCCCCTATTTTATTCTCATGACGATCGCCGTAGTGGTCATCGTCCTTTTCCCCGACATCGCCACCTTTCTCCCGAGCCGGATGCATCCGCCGGCCCGCTGAGTCATTCGCCTTGCTGGGCCAGGGAAAACCCCAGGGTGATGGCTTTTTGATTCGTTTCCAGGAATGAAGCAGGAACGCGCTTGGACAGGGACTGCAGGAGAGCCCCTTCGCTGACCAGGCCCGCGGTCTTTACCACAGCACCCAGAAGGACCATGTTGGCCGCCATTCGGTTCCCCAACTCCCTCAACGCCAACTCGTTGGCCGGAATCGGAATGTGCTTCAGGGAAGAAGAGGGATCGGGCCTGACCATTTGGGTATCGATAAAGATGATGCCCGTTGAGGGGTTCACTTTCCCCTTGTGCATCTCGTAGGTTCCCTGGGACATGCAGGCGAGGATGTCGGCTTCGGTGACTTCCGGGTAGTCAATCCAGGAATCGGAGATGACCACGTCGGCCTTGCACGCCGATCCCCGGGCTTCGGACCCATAGGAAGAAGCCTGGCCGACATACTTCTTATCCAGAACCGCGGCCTCTCCCAGGATCTCTCCCATGAGAATGATCCCCTGGCCTCCCAGACCGGCAAAACGGACTTGAATCATGAAGCGCCCCTCTTTTCTTTTATTGGACACGGATGAACACGGATAAACACGGATTCATATTGGCAACAGACTTAAAGACCTAAGACTTAATGGGACACAGATGACCGCAGATAAACACAGATAAAATAGAGGCTCAAAATCAAGATAAAAAATCTTTCTCCCCTTACCCCTCACCTCTTACCTTTCACCGCTTTTATGGGGACACGGATGAACACAGATAAACCCAGATAAAATGGGCGAAAGGCAAAGAATAGCTTTCAGGTTACGAATAACGAATAACGTATAACCTATAACCCTAAGCACTCAGGTCACAAACTCCCCCACCAACACTTTTCCGGCCAAATCCTCGGCGCTCATCCCCTTGGCCTTCTCCACGGAGACGCAGGTGTTCTTCAGTCCCTGGATCATTTCAAAGGCCGAGCGGAAGGCGTTCCTCCTTCCGTATTGAGTGGGGCAGGGGGAAAGAACTTCCACGAAGGAAAAACCTTTGTGGGTGATGGCTTTTTTCAGCGTTCGGGTCAGGGGGATGGGAGTCGCCACAGGTTGTCGGGCCACGAAGCTGGCCCCCGCCGCCTCCGCCAGCCTGCACAGGTCGAAAGGCCGTTCCTGATTTCCTTTGGGCGTGGTGGTGGTCACGGAGCCCAGGGGGGTGGTGGAGGCCATCTGCCCGCCGGTCATTCCGTAGATGGAGTTGTTGGCGCACACCACGGTCAGATCCAGGTTTCTTCTCGCGGCATGGATGAGGTGGTTTCCCCCGATGGAGCTCAGGTCCCCGTCTCCGCTGATCACCATGATCTTCAGCCGGGGGTTGAAGAGCTTGGCCCCGGTGGCATAGGCGATGGCCCGTCCGTGCAGGGTGTGCAAAGTGTCGGCCTTGAAGTGGGGGCTGGGAATCCAGGCGGCGCAGCCGATCCCGGAAACGAAGAGAATATTCTTCAGGTCCCACTCCAGTTCGGCAAATGCCCGGAGGACGGCGCCCATCAGGATCCCGTGGCCGCATCCCGGGCAAAAAGGAGTGGGAAAGGCCCGGTCATTGATCATTTCATAGATTCTTTGGTTCATAGGTTCCTCCGGATCCCCTCCACGATCTCCGCCGGCTCGATGACCTCCCCGTTGGTCTTGGGGAGCGGGATGACCGGGGTGGAGGTGTATTTGGTCATCTCCCCGGCGATCTGGCCCCGGTTCATCTCCGGGACGAAGATCTTCCGGCAGCGCTTTCCCAGCCCGGTGATGGCCCCATCGGCAAAGGGCCATATGGAAACAAGACGGAGCAGCCCGGCTTTAACGCCCTGATTCCGGAGGATTTTCACCGCCGCAAGGGCCGCCCGGGCGGTGAACCCATAGGCCACAACGCCGATTTCGGCATCATCCAGCAGATGGGGGTCGGTTTCGACGACTTCCAGCTTGAAATCCCGGACTTTTCGGATCAGGCGCTCCGTCAGCCGGGCCTGAATGGCCGAATCCTGGGTCTTGCGGAACCCCCAGGGGTCATGGGTGGAGCCGGTGACCAGGAGGTTGGCCCCTTCGCCGAAGGCGGGCATGGGGGGAACGCCGTTGATCTCCTCGGTTCCGAAGGGGGGTTTCCCAGGAATCTTGACCCGGTCGAAGATCTCCACTTCTTCTTTTATGACCAGCGTCTCGCGCAGATGTCCGACGGCCTCGTCGGCGAGGAGGAAGACGGGGACCCGGAAGCGTTCGGCAAAGTTGAAGGCTCTGACGGTAAGATCGTACATCTCCTGGACGGACCAGGGTGAAAGGGCCACGATCTCATTGTCGCCGTGAGCGGCCCATTTTACCATCATCATATCCCCCTGAGCCGGCCGGGTCGCCTGGCCCGTGCTGGGACCGGCGCGCTGCACATCGACGATCAGGCAGGGCGTTTCCGTAATGACCGCATATCCGATGGCCTCCACCATCAGGCTGAGCCCGGGGCCGGAGGTGGCGGTCGTGGCCTTGGCCCCGGCCCAGGCCGCGCCGATGACGGAGGAAATGGAGCCGATTTCATCCTCCATCTGAATGAAGGCCCCGCCCAATTCGGGGAGGCGCTGGACCATGCGGATCATGAT
>LJUR01000035.1 GCA_001304105.1 Deltaproteobacteria bacterium SM23_61 | reverse complement strand
TTCCACTTGTTTCCCGTGGGGAACCCGGCCCCTCCCCGGCCCCGCAGGCCGGAACGCACCACCTCGTCGATCACCTCGTCAGGCTTCATGGAGGAGAGGACCTTGGCGATCCCCAGGTATCCCTCCCGGGCCAGGTAATCCTCCAACCGGGTGGGGTCGATCTGCCCGCAGTTGCGCAGGACGATCTTCATCTGCTCCCGGTAGAAGGGAACATCCTTTTCCAGGGTGATGGGCCGGCCGTCCTGGGGGTGTCGGTAGAGGATTTTCTCCACCGTCTTTCCTTCCCCCAGACTCTGCTCCACGATGAGCGGCACATCCTTGGGAGCGATCTGCTGATAGAAGAACCCGTAGGGGTCGATGGCCGCCACCGGCGCCCGGGCGCAGAACCCATGACAGCCCGTTTCCACGATGTCCACCTTCCCGGTCAGGCCGTTTCCTCCCACGCTCTCTTTGAAAGCATCCCGGATTTCCACCGCCCCGAAGGCCCGGCAGCCGGTCATGCAGATGCGCACCCGGAGGCGGCCGGGATCCCTTCCCTCCTGGGTCCTTCTTTGCAGGCGCCGGAGTTCTTCGATGGAAGTGAGCTTTCCCATTTCTCAGGCCTCTTCCTTCTTCCCGTCGGGGGAATACTTCTTCAAGGCGTCCACCGCCCTCTTGGGGGTGAGCTTGCCGTAATAGTCCCGGTCGATCATGATTACCGGAGCGAGGAAGCAGGTTCCCACGCAGGCTACCGTCTCCAGGGAAAACCGGAGGTCTTCCGTGGTTCCCCCGGGCTCCACTTTCAGCTCCCGGCACAGGGAGTCCAGCACTCCCTTGGCCCCCCGCACATGGCAGGCCGTGCCCTGGCAGGATTTGACCACGTGTTTGCCCCGGGGGGTCAGGTAGAACTGGGCGTAAAAGGTGATGACCCCGTAGATCTTGCTGAGCGGCACCTTCAGATCCCGGCTGATCCGCCGCAAAACCTCTTCGGGCAAATACCCATACACGTTCTGGGCTTCCTGGAGGACGGGGATCAAGGCCCCTCTCTCCCCCCGGTAATGGGATAAGACCTCATCCAATTTGGAAAGATCAAAGCTCTCCGGCATTCTTTCCTCCCCATGAACATTCATCGATACTCCCTCCCTTCCCCCCCTCCCCGTCGAGAGCCTCCAGGTCGAACGAGAGGGGAAAGGTTAGGGCGGGGGACCCAATTCTGTAAGGGCGGTTCGGCCCTCGACCTGAGCGGCTCGACCGTCCCTACGCGCGGAGGGAATAGGTCTTTTCGATCGTCCTCACCAGGTTGGTGATCGTCCGGTTGACCGGGGTGTCGATCCCCAGTCTTTCTCCCTCCCGGACGATGGCCCCGTTGATGAAATCCACCTCCGTCTCCCGCTGGGCCAGGATGTCCTGGAGCATGGAGGAATGATTCGGCCGGGTGGCAATACAGGCGTCCTCCACCTTTTTTACCGCGTCGGTGTAGGGAAGGCGAATCCCTTTCCCCAAGGCCACCCGCTTTCCTTCTTCCACCAGCCCCTTCATGATTTCCCGCGTCCCTTCCTGATCCATCAGGACCCCGTTGGCCAGACGGGTGATCGCCGTGACCGGGTTCACTCCCGCGTTCACCAGCAGTTTTCCCCACACGTCGTTCCAGACTTCGGACGAGACACGGGTCGAAAGGCCCGCCCGGTTGAAAGCCGCCGCGATCTTTTCCGCCCGCGGGCTCGGTCCTCCCCGCATCTCCCCGATCACCGTCTCTCCCCTGCCGGCATACCGGATTCGGCCCGGGCCCAAGCAGGTGGAGGCGTTCATCGTCACCCCGGCCAGAATTCGTCCCTGCCCTATGACGGCCTCGATGGCTTCCGGGTTGCCCAGGCCGTTCTGCACGGTCAATCCCACCGTTTCCGGCCCGAATAAGCACCGGGCGCTCCGGGCGGCGTCCTGGGTCTGCCGCGACTTGGGAAGTATGACCACCAGCTCGACTTCACCGACCTCCTCGGGTTTCAGGGTTGCTTTCTTCACCGGCATGGAAACCTCGTTCCCTTCCGGCTCCACGATCCGAATGCCCGAAGTGCGGATTGCCGTAATGATATCCTCCCGGATGTCGATGGCGTAAACCTCTAGCCCGCTCCGGGCCAGATAGCCGGCATATAACGACCCGAGTGCTCCCGTGCCGACGACGGCGATCTTCATGACCCCCAATCCATTTCCAACCCGTTGCGCGTTGCTGGTTACTGGTTGCTCGTTCCTCGTTGCTCGTTATCCAAAACCAGCCCCAAAACTGGTCGTTAACGAGTAACTAGAAACCAGCAACCATCAACGAATTAAGGCAAGAGCCGGTCCGCAATCTCCCCCATGGACTGGAGGAAGGCGGGATTTTCCCGATAGGGAGGAGTCCCCGAAAGATCGGCTTCCACCACCTTGGGATCATAATCGATGAAACCCAGAAAGGGAAAACCCGGCATCTTTTCCAGCAGGAATTCCCGGTCTCTTTCACCCCGGATTTTATTGCCCACCAAACCGATGTTTTTCAGCCCGATGTCCCCGGCCAGCTGGCGGATCTTCTGGGCCACCTCCAGGCTCCGCTGGCCGGGCTCGACGACCACGATGAGCTTGTTCACCGCCTGCGCCGTGGCCCGGCCCAGGTGCTCGACTCCGGCCTCCATATCCAGGAGGACCGCCTCATCGCGGCCCAGAAGGAGATGGGCCACCAGAGTCCGCACCATGACATTCTCCGGGCAGACACACCCGCCGCCCCCCTTTTGGACGGTCCCCATGACCATCAGGCGAATCCCGTCCTTTTCCAGGCTGTACTTCTCCGGCAGATCATCGACCCGGGGGTTGAGCTTAAAATAGCCCCCCATGGAGCCGGTCTTGGCCTCGGTCCGTTCTTCGATCAGTTCCTTCATCTCGGCTATGGGCGTGAGGCGCTGGTCCCGGGGAAAACCGAGGGCCAGGGCCAGGTTGCTCGCCGGGTCGGCATCGATCACCAGGACTTTCCGCCCCCGGTCGGCCAGCACCCGGGCCAGTCCAGCCACCACCGTGGTCTTTCCCACCCCGCCTTTTCCGGTTACCGCAAGTTTCATAATAATAAGGGTAATGGGTTAAAGGTAATGGGTAATGGGTCATGGGTCATGGGTCATGGGTCATGGGGTAAACTTTTTCGGGTTGTTACCCATAACCCATAACCTATTACCTATTACCTGCCTTGATCAGCTTCCAAACGACGGTTTCCGCCAAAATGACGATATCTTCCACCGGCAGATAGCCGCTAATGGAGGAATCGAAGAGGAGATTTCCATCCGGCGGAAATTCCGCATCTCCCCTCCAGAGAACCATACCCAGGGGCACCCGGGGGAAAACCGGGATCCGCACTCCCGCATCCCCCAGGGTCAAAGATTCACCCCCCATTTCTCCGGCCGCTAGAGCCAGGAGTTTTTGCGGCTCTTCCCCGAAAAATTTCACCAGGGGAGCTTTGGAACGCTGCAGGAATACCGGATGATAGAAAGCTCCCCCGGGGATTTCGGCAAAGGAGATCCACTTTCCCGTGGATGGTATTCCCGAGGCCCTTTCCAGGTAATGGAGAATCAGGATCTCTTCGCGAAGGGAAAGCCGATCCCCGCCGGGGATTTCCATCGTTCCCCCAGGCAGGGAAAACCAGATCTCTCTGCCCAGGTAACGAACCCCGATCCTGCTCTTGCCGCCCTCCCCCGCTTCAAACTGCCCTCCCCCCCGGGCCGCTCTTTCAGCCGGGTCGGAATTCAGAAGCCCCTCCACCGCCATCCGGCGGGCCAGGGGGAGGTTGTCCTGCGTGGGCAGCATACGAAAGCTTTCAGCGATCAGCTATCAGCTGTCAGCGAAGAGACAAAATTTTTGCTGATCGCTGAACGCTGACGGCTGATCGCTTCTTTATAATTCCAGCCAGGAGTGGGAATACAGGGTCTTCCCCAGGAGGACTTTGGTAGATTTGTAATATTCCAGCTCCTTGGGCGTCAGCTTCTTGGGATCGGGTTCGTCTCCGTCCATCATCCGATGGACCATACTGACGATCTCGGCAAGCCCGTCGCGGCAGATACGGAGAATCTCCTCATCATAGGCATCCACGATGGCCGAATAAAGGCCGTATTTCATGAGCATGACCAGATAGGCCCGGTTCAGAATGGGACGGAGATTTGCGGGGGTGCCGTTGGAGATATTGGATAACCCGACGATGGATTTGGCCTCGGGGGCGATGTCCTTCAGCATGGACATGAACTCCAGGCAGGAGAGAACCTGGTTGATCTCCACGCTCACCGGGCTGACGATGGGGTCAATCCAGATGTCCTCCGTGGGGATTCCCAGGTTGTTGGCCTGGTAGATGAAATCCACGGCCATGGCGGCCCGCTCGTTCGCATCCCGGGGCATGCCCTCCTTGCCCCAGAGGAGGCCGATGACATGGGCGTTGTACGTCTTGGCCATGGGCAGGACCCTTTCCAGGCGCTCCGGCTGGAGGGACACGGAATTGATCAGCGCTTTTCCCTTATGAACCTTCAGGCCCGCTTCCATGGCCTCGGGGTTGGTGGTATCCAGGGACATGGGTTTGTTCACCACCCCCTGGACCAGTTTCACGATCCAGTCCATGACCTCCTGCCCGGCTTTGCGGGAGGGCCCGATGTTCAGGTCCAGGTAGTCGATCCCCACCTTCTCTTGATGCTTGGCCATCTCCACGATGGGCTCCGCTTTCCGTTCCTTCATGGCCGGGCCGATGGTTTTCGACATGACGTTAATATTCTCGCCGACGCAGACGACCATTGCTTCCCTCCTTTAAAGGCAGCATTAAGCTGTCAGCGGTCAGCAGCCAGCTAAAAAAGCGAAAATCCTTAGCTGAAAGCTGATCCCTGAGCGCTGATAGCTGTTTTTCAAAGCAGCGTTCAGCTGTCAGCGGTCAGCAGCCGGCTAAAGAAGCCAAAATCCTTGGCTGAAAGCTGATCGCTGAGTGCTGATAGCTGTTTTTCACTCCGGTTTCCACATCTTCAGGTAGGCCGGGATATGGCCGGCTTCCCGGGGCCCAATCAGAATCTTCCAGTCGGGCAGCTCCTCCTCCAGCTCCCCGCTGATGACCGCCGCGTAGCCGGGAATGATCAGCTTGTGGTGCTTGATCTTGTCTGCGATCCCGCTCTTTTTCACGAAGGGGGCGATCACGTCGGCGCCGAACTTGCCCGCCGCCCAGGCGGTCATGACCGACAACCCCTCGGTGTCTTTCACCAGCAGCCAGGAGGGGACCCGGCTCCCTTCAATCTCTCCCATAACGATAAAGTAGGTGAGGGAGAAGTTGGAGGTGACGAGCACCGGAGAGTTCTCATTCGGTCCGCCGATTTCGTAGATTCCCTCGGAAGTGGCCATGGGACGCTGGGGATCGGTGAAAATGTTCATCCGCTCCACCAGGAGGGGAAAGAGGCTGTGGCCCTCAAAGTCGGAGAGCACCACGATTCCGGCGTACTTGGCCACCAGCATGGAGGCCAGGAGGGTTTCCATCATGGGATCCTGGGTCATCTCGCAGGGGAAGGTGATGGTGGGAAACCCCAGGGGCCGGATTTTTTTCATCAGCGCCGCCCGCCGCATGACGATCTGGTCCTCCAGGACCTTCCGGGGGGTGCGCGCGCCCGAGTCCAGCACCAGGTCCTTCAGGCCGGCGGCGGTCAGCTGGGTGGTCAATTCCGCGGTCTCGTCCAGATTCGCCCCCTTGACCGCCAGGGGCGCCGAAATCTCCTTGGCCAGTTTGGCCATGCCGTCGGCGTTGGCCTTGGTTGCGGCGTAGAGCAGCGGTTTCCGATCGGCCACGACCTTGGCCCCCGCGGCGAGAACGTTGGGGTCTTCGCTCATGAGCACCACCCCTTTGCCGTCCAGCCGTTCCTTCACCTTCTTCACCAGGGCCTCGAACTTGGCAGGGTCCCCCGATTCTCCCCTGACCGCCACCAGGTCGGCTTCGAGGTTGAGGCCGACCCGTTCATATTTCAGTTCGTTGAATTTCTTCAGACGGGATTCAACCTCCCCATCGCTCATTTTGTCCGATATCAGGACTGCGATCCCCGTGGGGCTGACGAAGCGTTTCTCGTGCCGGAACAGGACCGTCTCGCCGCCCAGCTTCAAGGCCTGGTCTCCGGTCCCGATGGACAGGGGGCGGATCGGGGGGGCGGAGGCCTCGGACAGCTCGGCCTTGGCCTGCTCCGACACGTGGGGGCAGGCCGCCAGTTCGGCCTGGCCGGCGGCCAGCTTCATGGCAAAGGCCAGGCAGGTGGGAACCCCGCATTCTCCGCAGTTGGTCTTGGGAAGTTTCTTGAAAATCTCGATACCGGTCAGAGCCATCTTTGTGCTCCTTTTAAAAAAGGTTGAGGTTAAGGTCGAGGTTGAGGTTTGTTCTTAGCCTTAACCTCAGCCTCAACCTTGGTCTTTAGAACAGCGACGGCAGCGTCAGCGCCGGGTGTCCCTTCTCGGTGAGGAAGGGCAGGATCTCGTCTTCCGTGGTCCCGACGGTTTCGTCGGCGATCATCTCCGGGAAGTTGGGGATGCCGATCTCCTCGGAGCGCTTTTTCAGCCGTTCCATGATCTCTTCCTTCAGCATCTTGGGCATCCACACCAGGCGCTTGATTCCCCCGTCGGCCATGATGAACTTCTTGCTGCAGATGTAGTGCTTGCTGTGGCCCACGAAGCCGGGGGTCACCGAGCCGCCCCCCACCGATCCCGCCAGGGTGGTGAACTTCATGCCGCAGGGGGTTATCCCCGCGAAGTCGCGGTTCACGGTCATGATCCCGTTGCACATGGGAAGGACCGCGGCAATGCATTCAAAGCACCCGCAGGAAGTCATGGGGTCGATCATGATGCTGTAAGCGTTGTACTTTTCCACTTTCTGGCGGGAAGCCTTGAAGACAAATTCGTTAACCCCTTTCCATTGTCCCAGGACGGGATCGATCACCTCGGCCTTGAGAATCGGCTGGTTGGGGCCGGTGGGATTGATCTCGTAGGAGGCCTTCCCATCCAGCCAGTTGTAGGCCCCGCACAGGCCGGTCCGCTCCGGGGTAATGACGCATACATGGGTAGGAGCGAAGGACTGGCAAAGGGTGCAGGAATAATAGGTCTCCTCGGTTTCGTCGGTCATGCCCTCGATGCGGGCGTCGCGCTTGCGGTAGGTGGCCCGGGCCTGCTCCAGGATCTGCTTGACCTTGGCTTCTTCGGTGTAAATCTTCACCTGTACCTTGTCAAAAATGGTTCCGAAATCCTGGTGCCACTTGGCGTGAAGGAGATCCCCCAGGTGGCGGAGGGTAAATCCTTTCTCCACCGCGCCCTTCCCTACCCGGATCCAGGCAATGTCCCGCTGACCGATGTGCATAATGCCCTGGGCGTAGTTGATCAGGTGGTGGATCTGCCGCTCCAGGATGGGCTCAAAATCTTCCTGCATCTGGCGGCCGGCCACCTCGGCCAAGATGGCAATGGGAAGCTGGGCCGGGGGTTTCAGGCCCTTGATGTCCGGACCGATGACTTCCACCTTTCCATCTTCCACTTCACTCATGTCCAGGGTGGTGACTAACTCGCAGGCGACCGTCCGGCCCCCGCCCATCTCCAGGAAAATATCCTCTCCCCGAATGCGCTCCCCCTCGAAGGCCGGTCCGTAGGCCATGGGAACCGGGACTTTGGCCACGGTCACCTTCAGACCCCGCACCTCCACCGCTTTTTGTACGATCTGGTCGTGGGGGATGTTGGAGACCACGTGCTCGTAGGTGCAGATCCCGGTAGGCAGGACCTGGGGGATGGGGGTGTCGGCAATGACCGGAAACCCCCAGTTGATGGCCCCGGCGGCGTTGGCGTACCACTCGTCGGTGACGAAGCCCAGGGGCAGGGCAAAGGCAAAGACCCGGTCCTTGTTGTAGATGAGGATCTTGCGGTAATCCCCCGGGGCGATCCCGCCAAAGGACATGGCCGCCCGGGTGGCAAATCCCATGGCAAAGACCGTGGCGGTGTAGTCCGGGCCGAAAGAGACCAACCGGGTGGGCCAACCGATCTGCACTCCGGCCTCCACCAGCTGTTCCGAGAATCGCTTCCCGTTATAATCGGAAGCCATGAACACGTAAAGGTTCTTTTCCTGTAGCTCCTGGGCGATCTTGGCGGCAATCTCCTTGGATGGGGCCGCCCCCAGAATGGCGGCGAACCCCGGGGCCGTTCCGTCCACGAACTCGATGCCCCGTTTGCGAAGAATGACATCGTCGGCCGCTCCAAGC
This sequence comes from Deltaproteobacteria bacterium SM23_61, assembly GCA_001304105.1. Lineage (GTDB taxonomy): Bacteria > Desulfobacterota > SM23-61 > SM23-61 > SM23-61 > SM23-61. Next base: position 23,193 of record LJUR01000035.1, on the reverse strand, counting down.
CAGAGATTATCGGCGGTGGGATCTTCCCCCCGCACATAGCAATTGGGGTCTTCCAGGTAGCGGATGGCCTCGATGATCTCCTCGGCGAAGAAGGTGGCCATGCCCGCATCCAAAGCCGGGGCCAGGTACGGAAGCCAGGTCTTTTCCTTCACCAGCGGGGGAATGAGGGCCCGGCATTTTTCCAGGACCGGCTTCATGTCTCCCAGCTTCTTTACCGGAATTCCTAAAATTCCGTAAATGATGGGGAGGTAATACCCGGTGTTGGGAAATCCCACCTCCTGGTCGGGTCCCCACTTCTCCAAGGCCTCTTGATATTTCTTTTCTGCCCGCTCCGCAATCTTGTGAGCGCCGCGAATTGCGGCTGCTGCGATGATCTTAGACACGTTTCCTCCTCCTTCGGATTAAAGCTGTAGGGGCGATTCATGAATCGCCCCTACAGCTCTTGATCAAACGGCATCCAGCTCGCGCCGCATGGCCATGTCGTAAAGGACTCGCTCCCTCTTCTTGTCCAAACCCAGAGCCCTGCGCTTCTTATCGATATGCTCGAGCATGAGCTTGGCGGCCTTCTCGGGGTCGGGTTCAAAGCCCCACTTACCACCCAGAATGTCCTCCAAACCTTCATACATGAGCTTGCACATCTCTTCACTGCCGGAGATGGGGAAAGTGGTTCCGAACACGGTGAACACTCCGGAAGCCACGAAGTACTGGCCGATGGCAATGGCCTTCTCGCTCATCCACTCCGGAGCCGCCCCGGCGGCTGGCAGGTCGCTGATGTCGTCTCCCAGCCCGCCGTCCTTGACCACGGCCGTAGCCGCCATGAGGATCCGGCTGTTGTCCACGCAGGATCCCATGTGCAGGACGGGCGGAATGCCGACGGTTTCGCATACTTCGGCCAGCCCGGCGCCGCAGTATTTGGAAGCCGCCTCCGGAGTGAGAAGCCCGGCCTTGCCGCAGGCCATGGCTGCGCACCCGGTGGTGAGCACGATGACGTCGTTCTTGATCAGCTCCTTGATCATGGTGAGATGGGCGCTGTCGTGGGTCGTCCGGGCGTTGTTGCAGCCCACCACTCCGCCGATCCCGCGGATCCGGCCGTTGATGATGTTGTCGTTGAGCGGCCGGTAGGAAGAGCGAAAGAGGCCTCCCAGGAGATAGTTGATGGTTTCATGGCTGAAACCCACGACCATTTCATGATTCTCCGAAGGGATTAGCACGGGCTTCCCTTTCCGCTTCGGGAAATTATCGATGGCCTCCCGTAAAATCTTCTTGGCCACCTCCTGGCCATGGTGCTCCTCAAACTCGATATGGGTCGCTCCCTCCATCTTGGCCCGCGGGTTGGTGGTAATGACCTTGGTGTGGTAGCACTTGGCCACATCGGCCAGGGACTGCATCTCGCACTGGACGTCCACCACCATGGCCTCTACTGCCCCGGTGATGATGGCCAGCTCCTGCTGGAGGAAATTGCCGGCCACGGGAATTCCATGGCGCATCAAGACCTCGTTGGCCGAGCAGCACATCCCCGCCAGGTTGATCCCCTTGGCTCCCTTGGATTTGGCGTAGTTCTGGATTTCCGGGTCCTGGGAGGCTACGACCAGGAGCTCGGGAAGCAACGGCTCGTGGCCGTGCATGACCAGGTTCACTTCATCCTCCTTGAGGACTCCCAGGTTGATCTTCCCGGCGATGGGGACGGGGTTGCCGAAGAGGATATCCTGGAGCTCGGTGGAGATCATGGACCCGCCCCATCCGTCGGCGAGGGAGCACCTGGCGCCGGCCAGGATGAGATCCTTGTACTCCTGATCCACCCCGATGTGGGTGCGGTGCATCAGCTCCACCACTTCCCGGTCGATCCCCCGCGGGGTAATTCCCAGCTTTTTCCAGACTTCCTGCCTCTTAAGGGGCGCCCTTTTTACGAAGTAGAGCTGCCCGTGCTGCCTTCCGAATTCAGCCAGGCACTTCTCTCCCACTTCCACGGCAATCTCCTTGACCGGCCGGTCCCCGATTTCTACGTCCAGGTCCAGAGCGACCTGGTAGAGTTTCTGCTCGTCTTTGATCGAGAATCCCGGCACTTCCCCCTTGGCCGTTCCCAGGAACAGCTCGGCCACGCCCCGGGAATGGTCGGAGTGAGCCGATGTTCCCGCGGCCACCATGCGGACGAAATTTCTGGCCGAGATGGTCTCGGCCGTGGCCCCGCAGATCCCCCTTCTCTTGGCCTTCTCGGCCTCGGTCTCCCCTTTCTTCTTGGGAGCCGGAACCCGGCAGGGCCCCATGGAGCAGTTCTTGCAGCAGCTCCCCTCGGCCCCGATCGGGCAGGGTTTCATCTCTTCCGCTCGGTCAAAGGCCGTGCTCACTTTGTCGGCTTTCGCTTTTTCCAGGATTTTAAGTGTGGCTGGATCTACGCTTTTCTTTCCTTCTGCCATTGAATGAACCCTCCTCCATTTTCCGTAGGGGCGATTCATGAATCGCCCCTACCTTATGCTTTTAATAAATCTCCGATCATCCCCTTTACCAGCTGGATGGCTTCGGGATGGCGCATGATCAGAATATTCGCCCCGGCCATGAGCAGAATCGACGCGGTGACTGCTTCCATCAGGATGCCCCGCTTCTTCGGATCTCCGAGGTTGGGGGCGTCCGCCTGGGACAGCTTGGCCTCCTTGGTCTTCCAGACTTCTTTGGCCAGGTTGCAGACGATGGGGAACTGCAGGCGCTCATCCTGCTGCGTCAAAGCCGCCATGCGGTCCCTTTCCATGACCGAATAGGTGTATTCAATTCCGTACCCCAGTCCGCCGGTGGTGGGGTCCACCAGGATCTGCCCGTCGGGAACCCCCAGGTTCCCCAAGAGCACGTTGAGCTGTTTGGCCAGGTTCACATCGATGGGGGTCGATGCCACCAGGGTATGTTTATAAGCAATGGCGCCGGCCCCGATCTGTTTGTAATTCTTTTCCGCTACGGGGCCGATCACCAGGTTCTTATCCGCGCACAGCTCGGCCACCCGCCGGAGTGTGTCAGCATCCTTCTCGTCATTGGCGCAGCCCCACACGATCAGGGGGACGTCGATGGCTTCGGAAACTTTCTTGGCGATGGCTGCTGCCTCTTCCGAGGGCCGGTTCATCCCGTTGGGATCGGTGCTGGCCAGCTGGAGACACACCATTTCCGCTCCGTAGGCGCTCACACACTTCTTCGCCCAGGCCACCGGATCGTTGACCACGTCCTGGAATGGCTCCAGCGCGGCCGCGGCCCAGTCCTCCGGAGGCGCGTCGTAAACCTCCATGGCGATCCGCGGGGGATGCTCCATCTGCCCTTCGAAGAGATGAAAGGGGTACATGGTTTCGCCGCCCACAGTGATCTTTTTGTCCCCTTTCCCCACGGCAACCTCTTTAATCTTGCCCGTGTAATTCACTTTGGGTATGTCCACGGCCACCTCCTTAAAGTTAATGGGTCACCACCGAGAACGCTAATCTGATAAATTCGAAACCCGAAGAACGAAATTCGAAACAAGCACGAATTTTCGAAATCCCAATGTTCCCAACCGAGAGGTTTGAATTTTGGTCATTCGAATTTTGAATTTGTTTTGGATTTCGACATTCCAATTTCGGATTTAAGCATAATCGATCTCTGCGTTCTCCGCGCCCTCTGCGGTTCATGTTTTTTCACGCCGGGGTCTTGCGTTTTTCGCTTCCGTACCAATCCTTGCTGAACCAGTACCGCTCCCCGTTTTGCAGATATTTGAGCATATCCTGCCGGCTCTGGATCTTGCCCCTCCATTGGTGGGGCTGCTCCGGCATTCCTTTTTCGTACTCGGCTCCGATTACCTTCACCTTCTCCCCGCTGAAGAGCGTCTTCTCTTCTAGATTCTCGGCCACTTCCTTCCCCTCCTTTCCTGATAGAATCACCCTAAATTTACGATCGGAATCCTGGAATGATGGAATATTGGGCTAAAACTTACCACATTCAACCCCCTTATTCCATCCGTTTTTATTATCCCATTCTTTTCATCCTTTTATCATGTTCTGCATCATCCCCGCTACCACCTGCACCGCCGGTGAGTCTTCGGGCAGGTCCAACAGGGGTCTCCCCTTCATTTCATACTCCGATATCAAAGGATCCTCGGGAATGGTCCCCAGCAGGCCGAGCCCCAGGTTCTGTACCTCTCCCGAAAAAATGGGGTCCAATCCGTTGGGAGCCCGGTCCACCACCAAATATTTTTCCTTCACCGAGAGTTTCAATTCGTCGATCAGTTGCCCAATTTTGCCAACCGTGCGTATCCCCTTGAGGGAGTAGTCGGACAGGAAAAGGAGGTAATCCACTCCCTGCGTGGTCCTGCGGCTTAAGTGCTCCATTCCCGCCTCGTTGTCCATGACCACGAAGGGATAGTTCTTAATGAGCAGGTCCAGGTGGCGGCGCAGGATGTTGTTGGCGTAGCAGTAACACCCCGGCCCTTCCGGGCGGCCCATGACCAGAAGGTCCAGCCCGGCAGATTCCACCAGGATTTCGTGCAGCTTCATCTCCAGGTAGGTCTCCTTGGTCATCCCCGGGGGCAGATTGCCCTTGGTCTCGAAGAAATCTTCCCGCGCGGTTCCCAAGCTCTTGTCCACCTTCAGGCCCAGGCTATCCGCGAGGTTGCAGCTGGGGTCGGCGTCCACCGCCAGGATGGGCTTCAAACCCTTTCTCCGCAGGTAACGGATGACCAGGGCGCAGAGGGTTGTCTTCCCCGTTCCCCCTTTTCCCGCCATGGCGATCACTTTTCCCAAAGTAAAACTCCTAATTTTTCACCGCAGAGAGCGCAGAGTACGCAGAGATTTCTTGAATAAAAAAGCTTAAAATAGCATACTTCATGAAACCGCGAAATTCCGTAAACCCCTCATTCTGTCATTCCCCTGAAAAGGGGAATCCAGGTTTTCCAGCCGGGTTCGCTGATTCTGGATTCCCACCTACGCGGGAATGATGATTTTTTATGAACCCATCAAATTTAATTTTCAATATTTTCCGGCATTCATTTTGGTCCTTAGCTTTTCGCCAAATTCTTTCCTCTGCGGTCTCTGCGCTCTCTGCGGTTCATTATTGTCTTCCCCCCGCTAAGCGGGCGCTGACCCCCGGGAATTCGGCCTCGTTTGTGTGAGGCAGAAACAGGGCGGCCATGTAATTATCCATGAAGGCGGGGTTCTCGCTCAGCTCCACGTTGGTCATCATCCGGCAGATCCGCTCGCCGTCATCGAGCATCTCGTTGCAGAAGGAGATCAGCCGGGCCCCCAGAAGGGAGCCGTTTCCGATGAAGAGAAACCGGTCCAGGGGAAGTTCCGGCAGGAGCCCGATGGTGATCGCCCGCTCCACGTCGATGAAGGACCCGAAAGCCCCGGCGATGACCACCTGTTCCAGGCTGGAGATGGAGACCCCCACCGACTGGAGAAGAGTCACGTACCCGGCGTACATGGCCGCTTTGGCCCGCATCAGGTTGTCGATATCCACCTCGGTAATGACCAGGTCCGAGCCCGTGGCCGTCTCCCCGGCATAGGCCAGAACATACTCGCTCCCGTCGGGCCCGGAACGAATCCGGCGGGTCGGCAGATCGGTATTGAACTTCCCTTTGGGAGTAATCACCCCGGCTTCCAAAAATTCGGCGATCATGTTGATGAGCCCGGAACCGCAAATGCCCTTGGGTTTGACCATCCCGATGGTCAGAAGCATGGGCTCAAAGGAGACTGGATCGATGCGAAAATCTTCCAGCGCCCCGGTGGTGGCCCGCATGCCGTGCTTGATCCCCCCGCCCTCGAAGGCCGGGCCGGCGGAGCAGGCCGCGGTGATCATCCAGTCCGAATTTCCGATGACGATTTCTCCGTTGGTCCCGATGTCGATATAAAGGGTCAGGGGCTTTCGCTGGTAGATGCCCGAGCCCAGAACCCCCGAGACGATATCCCCACCTACATAGGAAGCCACGGACGGAAAGGTGTAGAGGTGAACATGCTCTGCCACTTCCAGGCTCAGATCCACGGCCCGCACCGGTGGAATGTAATTGGCCACCGGCGTGTAGGGGGATTCCCGGATGTACTTCGGGTCCAAACCCAGGAGGAGATGGGTCATGATCGTGTTGCCGGCCGCGGTCATGTGGGAAACGCGGGAGATATTCGCTCCCGACCTGGCGATGAGCTCCCGGATCAGCCCGTTGACCGTTCCAATCACGCTCTCTTGCAGCTTTTTGAGGCCGCCCGGCTTCTGGGAGTAGACAATCCGGGTGATCACATCGTCCCCGTACTGAATCTGGGAATTGTAGTCCGAGGCCTCGGCCAGGGTCTCCCTGTTGTTCAAATCCAGCAGTTGCGCCCAGACCGTGGTGGTTCCGATATCCAGAACGATGGAGTAATGTTCCTTCGTCGTATCCCCCTCTTCCAGGCTGATCAGCTTGGTTCTCCGGGATCCCCGGAGTTGATACTCTCCCAGCTGCGACTCCATCCGGGTCTGAACCAGGGTGGCGGACACTTTCCAGTCCGCCTGGCGCAGGATGAAGGGAAGCCTCCGGAGAAGGTGGGAATCGACCGAGATTCCTTCCATTCCCAGGTTTTTCTTCAAGGCCATGAGAAGCCGGGAAAGGTCTGACCGGTTATCCTTCAGGGTGGGAGGTTCTACTTCCAGATAAACCTTGCGCAGGGCCGGGCTGAAACACCACCCCAGGACCAGGGATTCCAGCTCCTGGTGGGAGACCCTCCGGCCGGCGGCCACCCGTTCCCGGGTTCGGGCGATCACCCGGCGGTCCAGGTGCGATTCCACCGGGATGCTCACTTCCACATCGCTCAGGACCCGGGTCTGGCAGGCCAGGCGAAATCCCTGGCGGTACTCCTCCTCGGAGATCTTGGGGGTCGGAGAACTGTCGACTTCCCCTTTTTCGATCTTCACCCGGCATTTCCCGCAAGAGGCCTCTCCGCCGCAGGAAGCCTGGATGTAAACCCCCGCCTCCACTGCCGCCCGGAGGAGGTTTTCTCCCGTGGGAACCTGAATTTCCCGGTTATGGGGCTGGAATCGAATGATGACCGTTTTCGCCGAAGACATAACCCCTTCAACAGCGCAGGGCAGAGAGCATAGGGCATGGCGTGTAAAAAAACCATGCCTTTTCCTCTCTGCTATATGCGCTCTGCTCTTTGCGTTTTTTAATTGATTTCCGGCCTGGGCAACAATCCCGCCCGCTCCACGATCCCGTGGACCGCATCCTCCCACTCGATGGCCATGAGATGGATGCCGTGCACCCCCGGGATCTGGCGCAAGCGCTGGATCTGTTCCACGCAGATGTTGAGCCCTTCTTCCCGTGCTTTTTCCTTGCCGGCCTTTCGCATCCGCTCGATGATCTCGTCCGGGACCTCCATCCCGGCCACTTTTTCCTTCATGTACTTGGCCATGCCCACCGATTTCAGCGGGGTCACTCCGGCCAGCATATAGATCTTCTCGTGCAGGCCCCGATCGCGCACCATCTTCATGAACCGCTCGAACTTGTCCATGTCGTAGATGCACTGGGTCTGGATGAAATCCACACCCGCCTTCGCCTTTTTGGCCAGGCGAACAACCCGGTACTCGAAGGGGTCGGCGAAGGGATTGGCCGCGGCACCGATGAACATCTGGGGAGCCCCCTCGATCTCGTCCCCCCCCAACACCTTGTGCTCGTCCCTCATCTTCTTAACCGTCTGGATCAGCTGGATCGAATCCAGGTCGAAGACATTCTTGGCCGTGGGGTGGTTTCCGAACTTCTGGTGGTCTCCGGACAGGCAAAGGATGTTCCGGATGCCCAGGGCATAGGCCCCGAAAATATCGCTCTGCATGGCGATACGGTTTCGGTCACGACAGACCATCTGCATGTTGGGTTCCAGCCCCATGCGGATCAGAAGGGCGCTCACCGCGATGGAAGACATGCGCACGATGGCTGTCTGGTTGTCGGTGACGTTGATGGAATCGACGTTTCCTTTGAGGAGATTGGCCTTCTTTTCCACGACCGCCACATCGGCCCCCTTGGGCGGCCCCAGCTCCCCGGTCACCACAAAATGCCCGCCGGCCAGGAGTTTTTCCAATCTGCTGCCGGACTTCATATCTTCAGATCCTCCCTCACCCGTTTCCGCGGCCCCCCGTCCCGGCTGGTAGACCAGTCCTTGATGGGCATGGGCTCCTCCAGCTTTTCCAGCTGGCCCAGTTCCTTCATCCGGTCATAAATCAACTGCCACCCGCACTCCACCTGGGGGTCGATCTCGCATTTGCCGTTCTTGGAACCGCCGCAGGGCCCGTTGAAGAGGCTCTTGGAGCACCGGGAGACGGGGCAGATCCCTCCGGTCCTGTCCAGGACGCAGTTGCCGCAGGCCTGGCACCGCTCGGTCCAGACGCCCTGTTCTTCGGTCACCCCGATGAACTGGGTATTGACCGCCGGGAGGATGGGAATCTTGCGGAACTTCTCGGCCAGAAACTGGATTCCCGCCCCGCAGGCCAGCGAAAGAACGGCGGGATAGGAATCGATGATTTCCCTGAGGGGCTCGAAATACTCCGTGTCGCACTGGCGCTCCAGGGTGATCTCCCTCGTCTCCAGGGATTTTCCCTGGGTCTGCCGGGCCAGGCGGAGGGCAGAGGCAAGGATGCCGACCTCTTTTTCCCCCCCCGTGGAGCAGACGGTCACGCATCCTTTGCAACCGGCCACGATGATTTTATCATACCCCTCGATCATGGCCAGGATTTCTTTGATAGGTTTTTCTTCGGCAATGATCATCCTTCAGCTCCTAATGAGATTCCTTCCCGAATTTACTAGCGATCATTCTCTCCCCAGCTTTATCTGACGACCGCTTCGCTCCTCAAGCGCCTTTGGCGCGATCCTTAAGTCACGCCTTGGGCGTGACGCTCATTCTCTTTTTTACTCTCTGCTCTATGCTCTATGCTCTTTGCTATTTTCGCCGGGCTGGGCCCCAGTTTGCGGATCTTCTCGGTCATCTCACGGGCCACCTCGGCAAAGCGGGGGCCCATGGCCGCGGACATGTTGTACATTTCCAGGCGGTCTCCCCCGATGCCCACATCTTCCAGGATCTTCTTGGCCCAGGCCACCCGTTTCTTGGCCCGGAAGTTGCCCTTGAGGAAATGGCAGTCCCCTTCCATGCAGCCGGCTACATACACCCCGTCGGCCCCCTTTTCAAAAGCCTCCAGCAAATGTCGTACATCCACCTTCCCGGTGCAGGGAAGGCGGATGATCCGCACGTTGGAGGGATACTGGAGGCGCATGGTCCCGGCCAGGTCCGCCGCGGTGTAGGCGCAGTAGTGGCAGCAGAAGGCGATGACGATGGGTTCAAAATCTTCCATCAGACCTGTTCTCCCCTAAAGACGTCGGAAAGGACCTCGATGATGACATCGCACTTGGCCATAACCTGCTCGTCGGTGAAGTGCTGCAGCTTGATGGCTTTCCCCGGACATTCGGATGCGCAGATCCCGCACCCGTGGCACATGGCCGCCTCGATCTCCGCCACCCCGTCCTTGTTGATCACCGGCACGTTGTAGGGACAGACCCGGACGCAGGTGAGACAGGCGGCGCACTTGTCCGGGTCCACCACGGAAACCACCCCGCTGATCTGGATTTCATCCTTGGCCAAGACCGTGCAGGCCCGGGACACTGCCGCCGAAGCCTGGGAAAGGCTCTCCTCTATGTTTTTGGGCGAATGGGCGATCCCGCAGAGGAAAAGCCTTTCCCGCAGAACCGGGTTGTAGAAAGTCAACCGCAACCGGCCGTCCTCCTGGGTCACTTCCGGTTTGCGGTCCTCCTCATACCGGAGGAAGCGGATTCCCGCTTTTCGCGCCCGGGCGTAGTCCTCCTCCAGGGTGCCGTACATCCGCATGTCGCGGTACAGGATGACCACCCGGGCCTTGGGGTTGAGCGACTTGAGGGTCAGGGCGTTCTTCACCGCCTCGGCGCAGCAGACCCGACTGCAGTAAGGGCGTTCCTCGTTCCGCGAGCCCACGCACTGGATCATGACCACTTCTTTCAGTTCCTCGATCTTCCTTCTGTCCCCGTGGAGGAAGGCCTCCATCTCCAGCTGGGTGAGGACCCTCTGGTCCTGCCCGTAGAGGTACTCCTTGGGCTTGTATTCCTCCCCCCCGGTGGCCAAAATGGTCACCCCGTGCTCCACGTCCCGGGAGAACATCCGGGGTCCCACCATGAGGCTGGTCTTGTAGTTCCCCACGTACCCCGAAAAGTCGGTGATCACTGCGTTGGTGAAGACCTGGATACGGGGGTGTTGGGTGACCCGCGCCGTGAGTTCCTCCAGATACCGGGACACGTCTTTCCCGTCCAGGGTAGTCTTGAGATGCCGGAGGTTCCCCCCCAGCTCGGCCTCCTTCTCCACCAGGACGGCCTCAAATCCCTGCCCGGCCAGGCCCAGGGCGGCGGTCATTCCGGCGAGGCCTCCGCCGATGACCAGACCCCGTTTGATGACCCCCTTGGTCAATTCTTCCAGGGGACGGATCAGGCGCGCATTGGCCACGGCCATGCGGACCAGGTCCCGGGCCTTGGAGGTGGCCACCTCTTTCTCGTGCATGTGAACCCAGGAGCACTGGTCGCGGATGTTGGCCATATCAAAGAGGTAAGGGTTGAGTCCCGCCTCTCGGATGGTCTCCTGGAAGAGCGGCTCGTGGGTCCGGGGGGTGCAGGAGGCCACGATCACCCGGTTGAGCTTGTGTTCCTCGATGGCCTTCTTGATCTTTTCCTGCGTGTCCTGGGAGCAGGTGTAGAGGTTCTCATCGGCGAAGACCACCGCGCCCAGGGAGGCGGCGTACTCCTTCACCGCCGGCACATTCACCACCCCGCCGATATTGTTCCCGCAGTGGCAGACGAAGACCCCGATCCGGGGCTCTTCCTCTTTGACTTCTTTCTGGGGCGGGTACTCTTTGCGGGCCACCAGGGTTCCGCGCACTTCGGACAGAATCTGGGAGGCCGCCGCGGCGGCCCCGCTGGCCTGGGCCACGGTCTCGGGAATATCCTTGGGACCCTGGAAGACCCCGCAGACGTACACCCCCGGCCGGGTGGTGGCCAGGGGGTCCAGGGGATCGGTTTTGGCAAAACCGTTCGCATCGAGCTCGATTTCCACATTTTTGGCCAGTTCCTTCGTCGAGGCTGCGGGCACCATGCCCACCGAAAGGACCACCAGGTCGAATTCCTCTTCCTGCATCTCCCCCCCTTCGTCGAGGTAGGTGATCCGCAGGTTTTTCGTGCGGGGGTCCTCCACCACCCGGGAGATGGCGCAGCGCACGTACCGCACTCCGTACTCCTTACGGGCCCGCTCATAGTAAGCATCGAACCCTTTCCCGTAGGCGCGGATATCGATGAAGAAGATCGTGGGTTCGACTTCCTTTTCGTGCTCCTTGGCGATGATCGCCTCCTTGGTGGCGTACATGCAGCAGACCGCCGAGCAGTAGGGATGGTTCTGGTCGCGGCTGCCCACGCACTGGAGGAAGGCGATCTTCCTGGGCGCTTTTCCGTCCGAGGGACGCTGGACGTGGCCTAGGGTCGGCCCGGAAGCGGAAAGGATCCGCTCGAACTGGAGGGCATTCAAAACGTTGGGATAACGCCCCAGCCCGTATTCCTGGGAGAGGCGGGCGTTGTAAACCTCGTAGCCCGGGGCCAGGATGATGGACCCCACCCGGACCTCTTCCTGGGTTTCCACCATATCATGATTGATGGCGTTGAGGCCGCATTTGTAAACGCAGGAAAGGCATTCGGAGCAGATCCCGCAGGCCAGACAGCGGGAGGCCTCCGCTTTGGCCTCTTCCTCGGTATATCCCAGGCTGACTTCCCGGAAGGAGGAGACCCTTTGCCCGGCAGGGCTCTGGGCCATTTTCACCCGCGGGGTGACCTTCAGCTCCCCGGTGACCAGCCGCTCCTGGATTTGGTCCTTGGTGAATTTCACCACCGGCAGCTCGGGCTTGGGAGCCGGTTCCATTTCTTCCCCGCGCAGATAGCGGTGCATGCTGGCCGCCGCCTTGTGCCCCGCGGCCACGGCTTCGATGACGTAGGCCGTGCCCGTCGTGGCGTCCCCGGCGGCAAAGACCCCCGGGCGGGTGGCGGCATAGGTGTTGGGGTTAACGGCGATGGTGGACATACGGGTGGTCCCCACCCCGGCGCTCTCCGGGATGAAGGCCAGGCCGGCCCGCTGCCCGATGGCGAAGATCACCACCTCGCAGGGCAGAAGATGTTCGCTTCCCTCCTCGGTCTCCAGGTTGAGGCGGCCTTCGGCGTCGAATTCCATGAAGGTCACCTTGACCGCCTCTACGCCGGCCACGTGTCCTTCCCGATCCAGGACCCTTTTGAAAGAGCGGCTGGGGTAAATGGTGATTCCCTCTTCTTCCGCCTCGTGAATCTCCTCCATGCTGGCGGGCATTTTTTCCCGGCTCTCCAAGCAGGCCATATCCACCCTGGCCGCGCCCAGCCGCACGGCGGTTCGGGCGCAGTCCATGGCCACGTTACCCCCTCCGAGAACCAAGACATGACGTTTCTGGACGATCGACTTCGGATGAGGATGGCCATTTCCCGATCCGATCCCGATGTTGCTGAGGCTGACGTCCCGCAGGAATTGGGTGTTGATCAAAACCTCGGGAAGGTTGGCCCCCGGGATGGGCAGCTTGCGCCCCTCGTGGGCGCCCACCGCGATCAGGACCGACTTGAAACCTTCATTCATCACCCCGTCCAGGTCGGTCACCGGGGTATTGAGCCGCAGGTCGATTCCCAGGTCGACGATTTCCCGCACTTCCCGGTCCACGACCTGGGGCGGCAGGCGGTAATCCGGAATGCCCACCCGCAGCATCCCGCCCGCTAGGGGAAGGGCTTCAAAGATGGTGACCGGATAGCCGAGCTTGCGCAGGTCTTTGGCCGCTGTCAGGCCGCAGGGGCCGGCGCCGATGATGGCCACTTTTTCTTCATAATTGTATGGCAGGGGGTCGGGGGGAAGGTAGGGTTGGGCATACACCCGGTCGGCCACAAAGCGTTTCAAGCTGGCGATGGACAGAGGCTGGTCCACCAGGTTGCGGTTGCAGGCCTCCTCGCAGCGGTGGTTGCAGATGCGGCCGCAGATTCCCGGAAAGGGGTTGTCCTCCTTGATCACCCGCATGGCGTCGTCGTAGCGGCCCTCCCGGATGAGGGCGATGTACCCCTGGGCCCGCTGCCCGGCTGGGCAGGCGTCCCGGCAGGGAGAGACGCCGAGCTTTTCGATGGCGTAGGCGTTGGGCACGGCCTGGGGATAGAGCTTGTAGGCCGCCCTCTGCTGGGCCATCCCTTCGTCGAAACGGCCGGGAGTGATGATGGGGCATACCTGGGCGCACTCGCTGCACCCGGTGCACTTGCTGATGTCGATGTAGCGGGGTTTGTGCCGCACGGTTACGGAGAAATTCCCCGCCTGGCCGTCCACCTTCATCACCTCGCTGTCCATCATGAGCTGGATGTTCAGGTGGCGGCCGGTCTCCACCAGCTTGGGGCTGATGGTGCACATGGAGCAGTCGTTGGTGGGAAAGGTCTTGTCCAGCTGGGCCATGCGGCCCCCGATGGCCGAGCTCTCTTCCACCAGGTAGACTTTGAACCCTGAATTGGCCAGGTCGAGGGCGGCCTGCATCCCTCCCACGCCGCCGCCGACTACCATGACCGCGCCGATTTTCTCTGCATTCTTCTGTTGAGGCTCTTTCCCTTTTTCCATTCTTTCCCTGCCCTCAAACCAGGCCCTTGGAAGCCAGAAGCTCCCCGGGGTCGACGAAATGCCTCCGGAACCATTTTCCCGTATCGGGATGGCCCAGGCTCAAACCGATCAATTCGGTGATGTACAGGATGGGGATCCGGTAGTCCTGTCCCGCCTCTCGGGAGATCTCTTCCTGCCGGGTATCCAGGTTGGAGTGGCACAGGGGGCAGGCCACGGCAATGGCTTCTGCCCCCGCCTCCAGGGCCTTGTCGATGAGCTTTCGGGTCAACTGCCGGACGATGTCCGTCCGGGTCAGGACCAGGCTTCCCCCGCAGCAGTCGGTCTTGTAAGACCAGGGGATCGCCTCCGCCCCCAGGAGGCCCAGGAGGCGGTCCATCTCCTCGGGGTTTTCGTATTTCTTGGCCCCGGTCACCTTGGGGGGCCGGACCAGGAGGCAGCCGTAATAGCTCACTATCTTGAGACCGTTGAGGGGTCTTTTGATCATCCCTTTCATCCTCTCCAGGAGGCCGTCCTCGACGAGAAATTCCAGGAGGTTCAGGATCCGGAAATTCAGCCGGTGGGTTCCTTCTTCCATCTCTCTCTCCCCCGCCTTGAACCGGCTGTAACAGGCCGCACAGGGAACCAGAAGGTCCCTCCCCTCTTTCTCCGCGATGGCCAGGTTCCGGGCCACCAGGTTGTGGGCCAGGGACGGATCGGTCACGTGGGCAGAGCTGGCCCCGCAGCAGTTCCAGTCGGGCAGCTCGCCGAGCTCCACGCCCAGGATCGTTCCTACGGCTTTGGTCGATTCATCGTATTCCCGCGCTGTGCCATGTAAAGCGCAGCCCGGATAATAGGAAACTTTCAACGTCACTCCCTCACTCAGACTTCCCGATTTAAATCCTGTTTTTTACTCCAAACTCCGAACTCCGAACTGTCTTATCCTTTCAACCCCCGGAAGGCGTCTTTCAATTCTTTCTTCTCCCGCACCCTGGAAGGGAAGAGCTTCAACTTCCCTTTGGTAAACATCTTCCATCCCAGCTTGAAATCGTCGAACCATTTTCCCGTTTTTTGCTTGTAGCGGGCCATCATGGAAAGCTCGTGGACGCGGCCATGGGTGCGGATGCTTTCCAAAAAGGTGGAGTGGAAGAGGGCCACGTCTTTCTCCGCCGGGGGAACCCCTTCCCGGATGGCTGTCTGACGGAGCCAGTCCATCACCCCGGCGATGTCGATGTCGTTGGGGCAGCGGGTGGAGCAGGTGTAGCAGGAGGCGCATACCCAGATGGTCTTGGAAGAAAGGACCCTCTCCTTCATTCCCAGGGAGACCATCTGCATGATCTGGTTGGGCTTGTAGTCCATGGCAAAAGCCACCGGGCACCCGGCCGAGCATTTCTGGCACTGGTAGCAGTCCTGGACGTGAATTTCGCTGCCCCAAAAATCCTCCAGCCCGGAAGCTGCTTTCATTTCGCTGACTTGCGACAAATTAACCTCCCTGGTCAAAAAATCGCGCTCCTCCGCCTCTCCCGAGCCTCTCGGGCTGCGCGTGCAGGAACGGTTTCCCGCTACTTCTCTACTATTTTTTCAATATCTTGTCCAAACGAACGAGTAAAAGCTTGGGGTCGATCGGCTTATCGATATAATCTTCCGCGTCCAAATCCAGGCCCATGCTCTTGGCATAGCGGGTGTTGGCGAAATGTTCGCTCACCGCGGTTAGGATGAGGACCGGGATGCCCTTCAAGGCCTGATCTTCCTTCAATTCCTTGCAGGCCACGAAGCCATCCTTGACCGGCATCATGATGTCCAGGATGATGGCCTCGGGCTTCTCTTTCCGGGCCTTGTCCAATCCTTCCTGTCCATTATAAGCCGTTATGACTCGGTGGGAAGCGCTCTCCAGAGCGGTCTTTATCATTTCTACCATATCTGGTTCATCATCGACTACTAAAATTTTAGCCATGATTTTCTCCTTCTGCAAATGATTTAGATTAGGCTCCAAGAAGGATGGATTCCAACGCCTCCGCTCACAGCCGGGCCGCCTCCAGAATCGCCGGGATTTTCCGCTCCCATCCGGCGGGAATGAAATGGACCCCCTGACATAAGCCCCGCAGTTCGCCCACCAAACGGGCGCACAGGTCCAAAGAGGCCTTGACCCGATCCGGCGCGGCGCCGATCTCCTCGATGAACGCCTCGGGGACAGAAACCCCGGGGAGATTCTTGTTGATAAACCGGGCCATGGATGCCGACTTCAGGGGCAGCACGCTGGCCAGAATGGGAACCCCGAAGGAAGCCGCCTGTTTCATGAATCGGGAGAAGGCCGGCACATCGAAGACCGGCTGGGTCAGGAAGAACCTGGCCCCCGCGGCCATCTTCTTTTCCATGCGAATCAGCTGCAGCTCCAGCGCGGCCTCCCGGCCCGGGCTGGGGCTGACCGTGGCCCCGGCGAAAAACTTGGGCCGACCCTTCAGGGGATACCCTCCCAGGTCCTGCCCCTTTTCCATTTTCTGGATGACTTTCAACAGCTGAACCGCATCCAGGTCGAAGACCGGTTTGGTCTGGGGATGGTCCCCCATGGAGGCGTAATCCCCGGTGACCACCACCAGATTGCCCACTCCCAGGGCGGCCGCTCCGAGCAAATCGGCCTGCAGGGCCAGCCGGTTTCGATCCCGGCAGCTCAGGTGCAGAAGAGTCTCGAACCCTCTCCTCTGGAGGAGGTGGCTCATGACCAGAGGGTTCATGGCCATGACCGAGCTTTTCCCATCGGTTACCGCCAGCGCGTCCACCCTTCCCTTGAGCGCCTCGGCTCCTTCCAGTGTTTCGGCCGCGTCGGTCCCTTTGGGGGGATTGATTTCACAGGTGATGCTGAATTTGTTCTCCTGCAGTCTTTCCTGAAAGGTCATCGGCACCCCCTACCCAATTGCGAATTGCGGACTGCGGATTCGTCCCTCATATCCTCCCCCTCAACGGCGAGGCCCGGGGAAGGGGATTGCTTTTCAATCCCCAATCCGAAATCCGCAATTTCATTTTCTTCCCGCCGCTAGAGTGGACCGCAGCCGCAGAAGGGGGAGGATCTTGCTGTGGTCGCGCGGCTCGGCAGAGGCCTTGAGCATCTCCAGCCTCCCCTGAGCCTTCAGCCGTTCGTAGATCAATTCCCACCCGCAGGGGGTCTTGGGGTCCACCTCGCACTGCCCCTGGTGCGCCCCCTGGCAGGGACCGGTGAGCATCTCTTTCGGGCAGAAATAGAGCGGGCAGAGCCCCCCGCTCGCATCCAGCAGGCATTCGCCGCAAAGCCGGCATAGTTCTCGTTCCCCCAAAACCCCTTGAAATCCCTCTGCGGCCAAAGTCCGGAGGGCAGGAACCACCCGCTGTCCGGCCACCGCTCCCAGTGCCCGAACTCCGACTTCGCATGAAAGGACGAGAAGAGCGCGGGCCCGGCCGGCCTGCCGGAACTGGGTCAGAAGGGCCAGCTCGTCCATCCCTTTGTTGCACAGGGCGTCCACTACCAGGGTGCCGGTGAAAGAGATACCCCGCAGGGCAAGGTCCTTCTTCACTTGCTGCAGCGCGGGCTCCCCCCCAGGGTTGCATACTTCCTTCCAGCCGCTGCATCCGATGAAGAAGACTTCTTCTTTGGCGTCCAAATTCCGGACGATCTCCTCGCCATTAAGGGGTTCGAGTTGCATCATCTCTTCTTCTCCCAGAACTGCGTCTTGAAATTTCATAGTCTCCCGCCCGCCTCCCCTCAATCCCCGAATCGCGATGGATCGGCAAATCAATCCCCAAGGATTTCTTCGAACCTAGTCTTTTTTCAGAAGAGCGGTCACCCGGCGCAGCAACTCGTTGGGGTCCACGGGCTTGGGGATGAAATCTTCCGCCTCGATTTCCAACCCGCCCATGCGGTGGTACTTGGTGCGCCCGAAATGCTCCGCCACCCCCGTGAGGATGATGATCGGAATGGAAGCGGTGGAGGGATCTCCCTTCAACTCCCGGCAGGCCGTGAACCCGTCCTTTTCGGGCATCATCACGTCCAAAACGATGACGTCGGGCCGCTCTTCCCGGGCCTTGGTTACCCCCTCTTTCCCGTTGAAGGCCGTGGTCACCTCGAACATCCTTTCCAGAGCCATCCGAATCATTTCCACCAGGTCCGGTTCATCGTCGATGACTAAAACTTTCCTGCGACCCTCCATGACTCCCCCTCTGCTGATGGTTCTGTGATTGGCATTCCCCGGGAATCAACTCCCCTTGATTCCCCTGGGGAGGGTGAAAAGGAAATTGGCATTCTTCCCCTCTTCTGATTCCGCCCAGATCCTCCCCCCGTGCTTCTCCACGATCTGCTTGGCGTTAAACAACCCCAATCCGGTTCCCCTCCTCCGGCGTTCCAGTTCCCCCTCGAGGCGGGCGAACTTGTCAAAGACCAGGTTCAACTTGTCCGGCGGGATTCCCCCCCCCTCGTTCTTCACGTAGAACAGAAGTTCCTCGGCGTCCTCCCGGAAGCCGATCCAGATTTTTCCCCCTTCCTTTCCGTACTTGACCGCGTTGCCGATGAGATTGCTGAAAACGATACGCAGCAGAACGGGGTCGGCCTCCGCCTCTGCGCGGCGGAACGATTCCTCATTCTCCAGAATCACCTCCATCCGGCGGGCCTCCAGCTGCTGTTTTTCATCCTCCAGGACAGGGGTCAGACCCTCTTCAAAGATGGGGATCCAGGCTTTGTTTATCTCCATCCTTCCCGATTCGATGCGCCCCAGCTGGAGGTACTTCTGGATCATGTTGATCAGGGCATTTACATTGCGGAGCATGGTGTCCACCGCCTGCTTCTGTTTGGAGGTGGTGAGGGGGCCTAAGGATCCATCGTGGAGCATGATCAGAAAGCCCTTCAGCACACCCATCGGCTGGTTGAGCTCGTGGGTGATAAAGCCCACCATCTCCAGGTAGTGGCGGTTCAGGTCCTGGAGCTTGGTGTTCAGCACGTGGAGCTCCTCCATGGTGGACCGCAGGGTTCGGACCATGCGGTTGAAGGAGGCCGCCAGGTGGCCCACTTCATCCCCGGATTCCACCGGGACTTCGTGGGAAAAATCCCCTCCGGCGATCCCTTCGGTGGCCTTCATGAGGTTGTCGATGGGCCGGGTGATGGAACGGGTGATGAAATAGGCCAGGAACAGCACCACCACCAACCCCAAAAAAGCAATGCCGAAGAAACTGTAGATGACGTTTCTCCGCAGGTCGTTGTAAGGTTCTTCCAGCGTCCCCACGTAAAGGATGCCAATGATCTCCCCCCGCAGGTTCCGGATGGGCTCGTAGGCAGTAATGTACCAGTCGTTCACCACGAAGGCCCGGTCCACCCAGGACCGGCCGTTCTCCAGGACCTGATCGTACACATCCCGGGACACCCGCGTACCGATGGCCCGCAGCCCGCTTTGATTCTTCACGTTGGTGGAGATCCGCAGATCCCATTGAAAGATGGTGGCCGTTCCCGTCTCTTTTCCCTTGTAAAGCTCCCCCCGATAGACCACGTCTTTGATCTTGTCCACGATCTCATAGTTGCGGTTTAGCAGGGTCCCCCCATACAACCCTCCCAGGACATTCCCGTTGATGTCCAGGATGGGGACGGCTGCTTTCAGCATCATCCCCGAAGTCTCTTTGCTTTCGGGGCGGCTCTTGGCCTTGGGGGTCTCCACGAATTCCAAGTAAGCCTGCCGGACCAGTTCCGGTCCTTCCTTGGCCAATTCTTCCTGGGGGATGATCTCTGTGGAAGTGACCACCTCTTTTTTCAGCGCTCTGCGCACCAGCTCATCGTTTCCCTGAAAGTCCCCGGCCTGGTAGGGTGGACGGGTCCGGGCGATAACGATCCCCTTGCGATCGACGACGGTCAGGACGTCGAGCCCGTAGTCGATGCGGACCCGCTCCAGCTCCTGCTGAAGGAGGTCTGCCTGTCCGGCCATCACCCCACGGATGATGAGATCCCTTTTGGCGGTGAGGTTGAGGATATCCTGGATGCGGTTGAGCTTTTCATTGTAAATCATCCAGGCCGAGACTAGGTCGTGTCGAACCTTCTTCTGCGCTTCGGCGATGATGGTATTTCCCACCATCTCGGTGCCGATGATCGTCGAGGCCAGTCCCCCGGCCAGGACGATGAGCAAAAAGCTGAAGACCAGCTTGGACCGGAGCGTCCCAAAAGGCCATTTCCCCCAGAATTTTATCTTTTCCCACACGACGGTCTCTGGCCTCCATTCTTGATATGGAAATGGAGGGGCAATTCATGGTTTGCCTCCAGAAAGGACATTTTATCCTTCTGCAGGGCTGTTTGGCAATTCTTCCCGCCCGGGAATCTTGCCTCACAATTTGGTCGCGTCCAGAAGGGCCGGAACCTTGCTCTCCCAACCGATGGGCATGATGTGCACTCCCTGGCACATCCCCTTCAAATCCTGGATCAGCTCGGCGCCGATCTCGATGCTGGTCTTGACCCGATCTCCGGCCTTGGCCATCTTCTGGATGAGCGGTTCGGGGACGAAGACTCCAGCCACGTTCTTGTTCATGAACCGGGCCATACCGGCAGACTTGAGGAGAATAATCCCGGCCAGCACCGGCACCCGAAAAGGGGTTACCCTCTTCATGAACTTCTCGAAGGCCCCCACGTCGTAAACCGCCTGGGTCTGGAAGAAGTTCGCCCCGGCTTTGATCTTTTTCTCCATCTTGATGATCTGGGCCTCCACCGGGTTTCCCCCCGGGTTGACCACTGCGCCGGGGAAGAATCTGGGCGCCCCCTGGAGAGCATTGCCCACCATATCAGTTCCCCCCTCCAGGGTCCTGATCACTTTCAGAAGGTTCACCGAGTCCAGGTCAAAGACCGGCTTGGACTGGGGGTGGTCTCCCAGGGAGGCGTAGTCCCCGGTGAGGGCCAGGACATTCCGAATCCCCAGGACGGAGGCACTCAGGAGGTCAGCCTGCAAGGCCAGCCGGTTCCGATCCCGGCAGGTTACCTGGAAGATGGGCTCCAACCCTTTTTCCTGCAGCAGGTGGCAGACCGCCAGGGAGCCCAGCCGCATGACCGAACTCTGCAGGTCGGTCACATTGATGGCATCCACCCGTCCCCGGAGCAGTTCGGCGTCGGCCATCATCTCCTGGATGTGGGTACCCTTGGGAGGCCCGATCTCGGAAGTGATCACGAATTTTCCCGCAGCCAAGCTTTCTTGGAATCCCATGGTCACCCTCCTCCTCTACTTTCCCTGCTCCAGGGCCCAGCGATCGGACAACCGCAGGCCCTTCGGGGGAATCATCTTGCTGTGGTCCTTGGCATCGTACATCTGGCGCAATTTATCCAGTTTTCCCTGTTTCTCCAGCCTTTCATAAATCAGCTTCCAGCCGCACTCCATCTCGGCGTCGACCTCGCATTTTCCCTCCTTGGTCGTTCCCCCGCAGGCGCCGTTGAGCAGGGATTTGGAGCAGGCGGTGAGGGGGCAGATTCCCCCGGTATAATCCAGGACACAATCCCCGCACTCCTGGCAGCGCTCCGAACCCTGCCATTCGCCCCGCATTCCTCCCAGGGAAAGGGTGTTGCAGCCCGGGTGGGTGATCTTCCCGCTCACCGCGGCCACGGCCTGGACCCCCACGCCGCAGGTCAAGACCAGAAGGGAGTCGGCCTCCTTGACTTCCCTGGCTTTGCCCCGCAGCCGGGACTGGATGAGGGCCTTCTGGCAGAGAAAATCGACCACCGTGTGACCGGTGATTTTTTTGCCCGCTCCCTCCAGCTTTCCCTTCATCTCCAGGACCTGAGCCTTTCCTCCGGTGCCGCTTGCCTCCGCGCATCCGCTGCAGCCCAGAATAAACACCTTCAATTCTCCTTCCAGGGAACGAAGGATTTCTTCCAGGGGCTTCTGTTGCGAAAGTAACATGGTCTCTTCTCCTTTCCGGCGCTAAAAGATGCGAACCTTGCCCATTTCGCTTCCCCGGGGAGTGACCAGATGGACGGCGCAGGCAAGGCAGGGATCAAAGGACCGCACAATCCGGACGATTTCAAAGGGATTGGATTCATCCTTCACCCGGGTCCCGGTGAGGGCCTGCTCGATGGCCCCCGGGGTTCCCCCGTCGTCCCGGGGGGAGGCGTTCCAGGTGGTGGGAACCACGCACTGGTAGGTGGCGATCTTCTTGTCTTTGATCTCGACCCAGTGCCCCAGGGCTCCCCGCGCCGCATCGATGATTCCGAACCCCTGGGCCTGGTCCGGGATCTCGTAGGGCACGAAGGTGGGCTCCCCCGGTTTCAGCTGGAGAAGCCAATCCCCCATGGAATCGGTTAGGTACTTGGCCGAAAGGGCCCGCGCCGCGTGCCGCCCCAGGACGGAAAAGAGGGCGGAGGGAGAAGCCTTGAAATGGGCCAGGGTCGAATCGACCAGGGATTTCATCCCCGGATTGCCGCCGGCATAGGTGGTCAATACCTGAGCCAGGGGTCCCACTTCATGCACCTTTCCGCCATACCGCGGGGCCTTGATCCAGGAGTAGGCCCCGGCTTTATCCCCCTGGGGAGAGGTCTTCCCCGAGGAGGGATGGAGGCCAGAATTCCCCTGTTCATACCAGGAATTTTTCACCTCCTCGGTGACCCTAGACAGATCCAGCGGCTGGAGCTTCAGGTCCGAGGAGAGGCTTCCCTGCTGGAAGAAGCGCTTTCTGCGGGTATAGTCCGGGTTTTTCCCCTCCAGGTCGTAGGCCCCGTAGGAGAGGAAATTTTTACAGCCGGCCCCCACCTGGAAGTAATCGGAATAGGCTCCGGCCACGGCCAGGACATCGGGCAGGTACACATTGTCCACGAAGTCTTTGAGCTCATTGAGCCGCCATAAGACGGAGGCAATCTTGTCCACCGTGGGAACTTCGGTCATCCCGCCGGGAACGATGGAAGCGGTATGGGGAATCCGGCCGGTGAGAAGGGCCACCGCCTCGTGTCCCTTGCGACGGATTTCCAAAGCCTTCACGTAATGGGCCACCGCCGCCCGGTCCACCTCATCGGGCAGGCGGTAGTCCCCCTCGTATCGGGGAACAAAAGGCCCCAGGCTGCCCCGTCCGATAAAGGCCTTGATGGACTTGAGGTCCGGGTCGCTCCCCTCGTATTTGGCCACCTTGGTCACGTCCACGTAATCCAGGGCCGCCAGGTGGTAGAAATGGAGAATGTGATCCTGGACCACGTGAAGCCCGGCGGCCAGGTTACGCATAATCCGGCCGTTGTCGGGGATCTTGTCTGCCAGACCGAAGGCCTGATCCAGGTTGAGGGTGGAGGCCATGGCATGACAGAGGTTGCAAACCCCGCAGATCCGCTGGGTGATGATCTGGGCGTCTCGGGGGTCGCGGTCTTTGAGGATGAGCTCAAAGCCCCGGAAGAGCATGCCCGAACTGCGGGCTTCCTTGACCACTCCGTTTTCTACCGTGCATTCGACCTTCAGGTGTCCTTCGATCCGGGTAACAGGGTCGATGATGATCTTTCCCATGGGTCTCTCCTTCCTATTCCTTCGAGGGAGGCTGGATCTCGACGGTCTTCACATACAGCGGGGAGAGGAGGTCG
>LJUR01000034.1 GCA_001304105.1 Deltaproteobacteria bacterium SM23_61 | reverse complement strand
AACTCCTCCTCGGGCCTCATATTCCCTTTCCCGATAGACTTTTCTTTCAATATTTCCGAAAGATGAGCCCTGTTCTCTAAACCTGATCACCCTTTCCGGAGGATAATTGTAGTATTTCGATATAAAGATCAGATTTACCTGATTGACGATCATCGCGTCGGTAATACGGATTCTTTCCCAGTCTCTTTTGTGCGGGTGGTGACGGTAGTGTCCATAGGCATGACCGTAAGGGGGGCCATATCTCTGGACTGGGACGTAAAAAACTGTCGGCGGGATTCTATAATATGCACATATCCTTGACCAGGACCAGCCATAGCCTATTCTCATATTGATAATTACCCCCGGGGCGACATGGGCGTGGTGGCATAAGAAAAAGACAACAGGCAGGTCATGGTCCGGGATTCCCCGCTCACGAATCACCCTAACTTCACGTTCTGGATAACCGAAAAAATTTCCCACGGAAAGGTAAAAACCCGGGGCCCCGATGCTGATGTTGAATCCAACATCCGCAGCCCATACTGGGCCGGCCAACAACAGAAAGCCTACAATAAGGATAGTCTTTTTCATGTTTTTACCTCCTTTAGAAAATATTCTACTTTTCATGCCCATGAAAACGTTGATTTATCTTTTAAATATCAAAAATCATACTAATACAAACGCATTCGTTCATTTTACCCCCCACCCTTCCCTCCCCCTCAAGGGGGGAGGGTTAGGGAGGGGGTCATGTCACTTTATTTATTGCGTTTGTATTAGTTTTGCAGCCCTAAAACAGGTGAAATTCTGGGCTGCCCAGGCAGCATTTATGCGTTGGACGGAAATTATCTGATTATCTGCCAAAACCTGAACCCTTGGGTTCACCCGGGCCACTGGCCAATACCATTTTAGATGTCAATACGTTCCCCCGCCCAATACCGCGTAAAGCCTTACCTGATTGGCGATCCTCGCCAGGCGGAAGGCGATGAGCACCTGTTCGGCCACCCGGAGAGAACGTTGGGCGTCGAGGACGCCCAGGTAGCTGTCGACTCCCTTGATATAACGTAAATTGGAGAGGCGGTATGTTTCGGCAAAGGCGTTCACCAGGGATTGCTGCGCTGCCAGCTGGTCTTCCACCGTTCCCTCCACGGCAAGAGCATCCGCCACTTCCCGGAAAGCCGCCTGGATCGCTTTTTCGTATTGGGCCAAGGCGATTTCCCGGTCCACTTTGGTGACTCTCAACGCCGACCAGGTGCGGGCGTCAAAGATGGGCAAAACGATCTGGCCCGAAAAATTCCAGGTGTCGCTTCCGGCCTTGAAGAGCCCGGATAGTTCGTCGCTTGCGGTCCCGATGGCTGTGGTGAGGCTGATGCGGGGGAAGAGGGCTGCCCGGGCGGCGCCGATGTTGGCGTTGGAGGCTTTCAGAAGATGTTCCGCATAGAGGATATCCGGACGGTCCAGCAGAACCTCCGAGGATATCCCGGGGGATATTTCCTTCGGCGGGATGACGTTGCTTAAAGCCTCCGGCAACAGGGCGCTCTGCACAGGTGAACCGACCAGCAAGTTCAGGGCATTTTCATCCTGAGCCGCCCGGTTCGTGTAGCGGGCGATGTCCACCCGTGCCGCATCCACCTGGGTTTGTGCCTGGCTGAGGTCCAGGGCGGTGGCGATCCCTTTTTCATAACGCTTCCGGATTAAGTCGTAGGCGGCCTGCTGGGTCTCAAGGGTGGACCGGGCTAATTGGAGGGCTTCCCGGTCCGCGGCGAGGGTCAGATAGGCGCTGGCAACCTCGGACACCAGCAAAATCCGGGCGCTGCGGCGGGCCTCTTCGGTGGCAAAATATTCTTCCAGCGCCCGTTCTTTCAGGCTGCGGATGCGTCCGAAAAAGTCGATCTCCCAGGAATAGATGCCCAGATTTACGCTGTATTGCTCCGCGGTATAGGATTTCCCGGTGCTCGAGAGGTCCGCGGGGACACGTTCCTTGCCGCCGCTGCCCACCGCATTGACCGTCGGCAGAAGTTCCGCACGCCGGATGCGGTACAGGGCCCGCGCCCTTTCCACATTCAAGGAGGCTAACCGCAGATCCCGGTTGTTGTTCAGGGCCGTTTCGATGATCTTCTGCAGTTGTTCGTCCCTGAAGAATTCCCGCCACTTCAAGCCAGCGGCCAGCGGTGGCCGGGGTGCGGCCTGGGTTTCTTTGTAGGCCGGGCCGCTCGGCCAGGAGGCGGGAACCGGAGCTTCGGGCTTGGTGTATTTCGGGATCAGCGTGCACCCTGCCAGGAAGGCGAAACATCCGGCCAGCAAAAAAAGTTTTTGTTTCATATCAGTGATCCTTAGAAGAACCCTCGTTCGTTGGGAAGGCCGTTTCGATTTGTCTGGGCCTTTCTCTACCCATGAGCCGAGAAATCACGAAATAGAAGAGGGGAATGAAGAAGACCGCCAGGAAGGTGCCGGTGACCATTCCGCCCAGGACGCTGGTGCCGATGGCGTTCTGGGCCCCTGCGCCGGCGCCGGTGGTAAGGACCAGGGGCAGGACGCCGAAGCCGAAGGCCAGCGAGGTCATGACGATGGGGCGGAACCGTAATTTGGCCCCTTCCAGCGTGGCCTCGATCAACCCCACCCCCTCCTCCATTTTGATCATGGCGTACTGCACGATCAGAATCGCGTTCTTGGTGGTCAGTCCCAGGGTGGTCAGAAGTCCGATCTGAAAGTACACGTCATTGGGCAGGCCCCGGAACGACGAGGCCAGGATTCCCCCGATAACCCCCAGGGGCAGCACCAGCAGGATGGAAATGGGAACGGTCCAGCTCTCGTAAAGGGCCGCCAGGCAGAGAAAAATCACCACCAGGGAAAAGGCATAAAGCAAGGGCGCCTGCAAACTGGCCATTCGTTCCTGGTAGGAAAGCCCGGTCCAGTCAAAACCTATGCCCTGGGGCATTTTTGCCGCGATCTCTTCCATGGCCTGCATGGCGTCGCCGCTGCTCTTCCCCGGCGCCGGTTCCCCCCAGATGTTCATCGACGGGAAGGCGTTGTATCGTTCCAGCCGGGGAGAGGCGGAGGTCCATCGTCCGGAGGCGATGGAAGGGTAGGGGACCATTTTTCCCGCCGCATTCCGCAGGTAAATTTTTTCCAGGTCCTTCGGCAGCATGCGGTAGGGGGCATCGGCCTGAACATACACCCGCTTGACCCGGCCTCCCTGGATGAAATCGTTCACATAGGCGCTGCCGAAGGCCGCCGAGAGGGTGGTATGGATGGAGGTGATGGGAACGCCCAGGGCGCCGGCTTTTTCCCAATCCACGTCGACCCGGTATTCGGGAACATCATCCATCCCGTTGGGCCGGACCGCCCTCAATCTGGGCTCCTGTGCGGCCATGCCGAGAAGCTGGTTGCGTGCGGCCATCAAGGCTTCGTGGCCCAGGCCGCCCCGGTCCTGCAAATGAAAGTCGAACCCCCTGGCATTGCCCAGTTCTAGGACGGGAGGCGGCGGGAACGAAAAAACCCTGGCGTTTCGGATCTTGGAAAACTCCGCCATGGCCCTGCCGGCAATGGCTTTTACCCGGAGGTTCGGCCGGTCGCGAAGCTTCCAGTCTCTGAGCCTGACAAATGCCATGGCGTTGTTCTGGGCCCTGCCGGAAAAACCGTAACCGGCAATGGTCGTATAGGATTCCACGGTCTGCTTTTCATTCTCCAGGAAATGGCGCTGGACCTCCTGGGCAACTTTCTGGGTCTGCTCCAGGGTGGAGCCCGTGGGCAGCATCACCTGAGTCAACAGCATCCCCTGGTCCTCATCGGGGAGGTAGGCAGTGGGCATTCGTTGGAAGAGGAATGCCAGGGCGCCGACGATCAGGAGATAGATAAAGAGGTAGCAAAAAGGGTCGCAAGAGGGAAAAGCCGCCCTCCGCCGCCTCATGCCCCTTTTTCACCGGCTTGAGAAACGATGCGCAGAGAACCGGCGACAGGATCAAGGCCACCACCACCGAAAGAAGCATGGAAGCAATGATGGTCACAGAAAACTGGCGGTAGATCACGCCGGTGGACCCGCCGAAGAACGCCATGGGACCGAACACCGCCGCCAGCACCAGCCCGATGCCGATCAGGGCGCTGGTGATCTGGTCCATGGATTTCCGGGTCGCTTCCTTGGGCGGAAGTCCCTCCTCGCTCATGATCCGCTCGACGTTCTCCACCACCACGATGGCATCATCCACCAGGAGGCCGATGGCCAGCACCATGGCGAACATGGTCAGCATGTTGATGGAAAACCCGAAAAACCCCAGGACCGCGAAGGTCCCCAGGATCACGACCGGCACGGCGATCGTCGGGACCATCGTGGCCCGGATATTTCCCAGGAAAAGCCACATGACCAGAAACACCAGCAGGATCGCCTCCAGGAGGGTCTTGACCACCTCCTCGATGGCTACCTTCACGAAGGGGGTCGTGTCATAAGGGTAGACGACCTTCATGCCGGGAGGGAAGAACCGGCTCAGTTCCTTCATCTTCGCCTTTACCGCATCGGCCGTGTCCAGCGCATTGGCGCCGGCAGCCTGGCGAACGGCCAGGGCGGTGGAAGGTTTGCCGTTGTAAGTGACATCGATGTCGTAGATGTCGGTCCCCAACTCCGTCCGTCCCACATCCTTGACCCGCACGATGGACCCGTCCGGGTTGATACGCAAGGGGATGGCGGCAAACTCCTCCGGGGTCTTCAGAAGGCTCTGGACCACGATGGAAGCGTTCAACCGCTGGCCATCGACCGCCGGCGCCCCGCCGAACTGGCCGGCGGAAACCTCCACGTTGTAGGCGCGAAGCGCGGTGATGACGTCGGCCACCGTCAAATGATAATCAGTCAACTTCTCGGGGTTCAGCCAGACACGCATGGCGTACTGGGTGCCGAAGATCTCGACCTCGCCCACCCCCGGCACCCTCGCCAGGATCTTCTCGATGTTGGACACCGCATAGTCTCCCAGATCGTTTCGATCCATGCTGCCGTCTTCCGAGACCAGGCCTACCAACAGCAGGTAGTTTCGAGTGGCCTTACCCACCAGGAGACCCGTTCGCTGCACCGTCTCGGGCAGGCTCGCCATGGCCAGCTGGAGCTTGTTCTGCACCTTGGCCCAGGCGAGGTCCGGATCGGTCCCCGGGGCAAAGGTAAGGTCGACGCGGGCCATACCGGAAGAATCGCTGGTGGCCGACAGGTAAATCATCTGGTCCAGCCCGGTCATCTTCTGCTCGATGATCTGGGTCACGCTGTTTTCCACGGTCTCCGCTGAGGCTCCCGGATAAGTGGCTCGAATGTAGATCGAGGGGGGAGCGATGGGAGGATACTGGGATATGGGCAGATTGTAGATGGCCAGAGCTCCCGCCAGCATGATGATGATGGCGATGACCCACGCGAAAACCGGACGATCCAGAAAGAATCTCGATAGCATCAGACTCCTCCGTCACTTCGACGCCGGGGAAGGCTGGTTTGAATTGGCCGGCTTCCCGCTGTCCTGGCGATCTTCGAAAGGGACAACCTTTACCGCATCCCCCGGCCGCACTTTCTGCAGGCCCTCGACGATCAGACGATCCCCGGGCGCCAGGCCTGAGGTGACGAGCCATTTGTCGCCCATGGCGCGGTCGAGCGTCAGCATCCGCTGCTGAACCTTGCCCGCACTGTCCACGATCAGGGCGATGGGATTCCCCTTGGGATCGCGGCTCACCCCCTGCTGGGGGGCGAGGATGGCCTGTTCGGCAATCCCTTCCTGCACAACTACCCGGACATACATTCCCGGAAGGAGGATGGATTTGGGATTGGGGAAGATCATCCGCAGGATGACCGATCCGGTCGTCGGGTCCACCGTGACGTCCCGAAACTCCAGCGTGCCTTCCACCGGATACGGGGTTCCGTCTTCCAGAAGGAGCTTGACCTTTCGCTGGTCCTTCCCGCCGGTTTTGATCCGGCCCTTGGCCGACCTCTGCTTCAGGCGCAGAAGTTCGGAGGTGGACTGGGGCACATCCACATAAATGGGATCTATCTGCTGTATGCTTGCCAGGGCAAGAGGCTGGTACGCCGCCACGAGGGCGCCATCGGTCACGTTGGATCTGCCGATACGCCCGGAGATGGGGGCGGTGACCCGGGTGTATCCCAGGTTGATGCGGGCCGTCTCGAGCGCCGCCTCCCCCTGCTGGATGGCCGCCTCGGCCGCGGCCACCGCTTCCCGGTCGCTTTCCACCTGCGCCTCAGCAGCCCGCAGCGATGCCTCGGCCACTTCCACATCGGTCACCGCCTGGTCGCGCTGGCTGGCGGAGACGGCCCGGTCCTTGAACAGCTCCTCGAAGCGCCAGACGTTCGTCCGGGCGAGCTCCAGGGTGGCCCGCTGCCGGGCCACAACGGCGATGCTTGCCTGCAGCGCGGCCCTCGCCCGCTCGGGTGCCTTCCGCAGGACCGCGAGATTCGCCGCGGCACTGTTGTAGGCCGCTTGAAAATGGGCGGGATCGATTTGATAGAGCACATCGCCTGCCTTCACATCCCTTCCTTCCTCGAACAGACGTTTTTGGATGATCCCGCTCACCTGGGGCCGGATTTCCGCAACCCGGTAGGGGGACGTGCGCCCCGGTAATTCATTGGTAAGCAATACCCGCTGGGTCTGGATGGTCACGACGGCCACTTCCGGGACCGGGGGCGGCGGGGGGGGTGCCTGCCGTTCGCAACCGCCCAGCATAGGGCTGCATGACAGAAAGATGGAAACAAAAATCAGTTTGACTCTCTCATTGACCTCCATTCGGCACCTCTGAAACATCGATTGAAATTTGGACCGTACTCCTTGCTAATGAGGCCATAATTATCTGGACATAAATTCCGTGTTTTTATTATCCTGGATTCCGGCTTCCGCCGGAATGACAACTAAGAACCATGCCTTTCTATTGTCTGTCACTCCGGCGAACCCCGGATCGGGTCCGGGGCAGGCACCGGGGTCCAGTTCTAGGTTTTCAAAAGGCAACATGCTCCAATTTAATGTTTAGACTATAATGGACTCCTTAGTACATCTTTATTCCCCTGGTAGGTTTACATGATCAAAGGCGGCATTTCGAATCAAGCCAGTAGGGGCCAGAAATCTCCCTTTCCGGCCCGATACCGTTCCCGGTGTTTTACTCGTCCGCGAGGCGTAAGAGCTCTTCCACTAATTCATGTCGCTCTTTGCTGCTTAAGGGCGATAACGATAGAAGCTCTGAAAGGATAAGGCCGGTAACGGCAAAAGAAATGACCGCGACCCGCTTAAAATGGAGACCCGACCGCGTAAACTCAGCCAGAGATCGGCGAAAATCATCCCGTGCAGACTGAAGAAGCTTGGGATCATGGGCCACAGCAGCCAGGAGAGCGGAACCGATTTGATCCTTCCTGGGGTCGCGGTCCGCACCGGATAAGATGTAGGCCTTGATTTCTCGCCCCGGCCCTTTTTTCAACCCTTTGCTCTTCTTTTCCCGGGTTTCCTCCATATTTTTTCTAAGCCGTTCCAGCATCGCTCTCAACAGGGCGTCTTTGGAGGGGAAATGGTAGAGTAACCCCCCCTTGCTGACGCCAGCCTTTACAGCCACGGCGTCAAGGGTCATATGTCTGGCCCCGTTTTCAAGGACTACGGCCTCTGCAGCGTCAATAATGATCTCTCTGGAACTTGCCCGGGGAGACATCTGCTCTCTTTTCTGCGAATAAAAATGTACCGTCCGGATGGTATAGTAACAAAATAAAAAAACCCTGTCAACTTTTTTTCTTTTTGGGGATGCAACTATTATTTGCTCTGGTCAAGGGGGGTAGCGATGGCCCAGACGAAGGCTCGCTGGGCTTGCCAAAATGAGGCGGTGATCTCTCTTGGGATAACGGGGAACTTATTTCGACTCTTCCTGAAGGGGCTATTATTTCATTCTTACATGGGCTTATGCCTATGGGCAAGCGTCTCTTTGCGGAATACAGGGGAACCCGATTTATTCGGGTTTGCTCCCGCCGATTTTGGCGGCGCCCATCGATCCTCCGCCCGGGCCATGGGAAAATTATGAACCGAATTTGTGACTCAGGACACTAGGGTGCTATTAAATCGGTGGAGTCACATTTGCAATAATGGGTGACCCCATTACATCATACTGAGCAGGGGTGGGGCGACCGGGGAGCAGGTTGGAATTGACAATCATGTCGTCATTTGTCACCTCATGTGACGGTGACAACTACAAAGCAAGGTTCTATTTTTAAGGATGAAAGGGCGTTCGTTGTATGGCTGATTCCTCTTAAGCAGGGGATTGAGATTGATAAATTTTGTTTCGAAGTCAAGGAATTTTGCAGGCCGGGTGAAGGAAACCAGTCGGTAAAGGTTTACAGCTACAACAGTTCACCCGTGGGTTGCTCAGAGGATTGAGAATTACTGGAAGTAATGATTGACCCCGATTCAATATATGGAAATCATCTCATAACTACATTGCGCCCACCGCAAATGATAGATTTATACCAGCTTTATGCTATTTTAAAATTGAGACGTTCATAAAGGGAATGGCAAGATTGTTTTAGAATTGAGGCGCGCCGATTGAAATAAAGAACGAGGAAGCAAAGGGCGCAATGCTTATTGGCATTACGCCCTGTGACACAGGTGTTTTGGTAATTACTTCGCCTTAAGTTTGTATTCCGAGCAATGAGCGCTCCAGCCCTTAAATGGATAATCATTATCTTTAGGATCGAAGGAGAGTGTAATATGAGATCCGCTGCACGCGGCATGTTTGATACCATCCGAGGTGATTGTAACTTCACGTTCACAACCCGAACGACCAGGAGTAAGTATTTTTACAATGACCTTTTCTCCACGAGCTTCATACATGAATTCCGACTGCCCGGACAAATTGGCGCTTGTACATCCCTTCCAATAAGCAATCCAACCGGAAGGTTTAAGAAGTACGTCTTTGATCTTTTCCGCGCGATCATCAGCGAAGGTCGGTTGCACGGCAATGAACAAAAAAACTAACACAAAAATCCATTTTAACTTGAACATCGCGTCCTCCCTCTGAGGGCTATTATTTTGAATTTGCCGATACAGGTTATATGATGTTCGGCGTATTAAAGGAATAATTAGAAAGGCTCCAAAGGGACAAGAATCCCCCGGAGCCTATCATAGGGCATCTTCTGAAAATTCCATTGCATAAATCTCCCCGAAGGTTTTAGATTCGCGTAAGTACGACTATAAATTTACAACGCCTGATTAAAATAGAACGAAACAGGAGAGCACCCCCAAAGGGAAAATCTCAAGCCCTTTGGAGGCTTCATAGGACCATCTTTTGGTAACCCCACCTTCTCATTTTAAACCTCAGAAGGCTAAAGGTTGGGTTGATGCGCTTACTATGATCAGGAGAAAAATTATGAAGAAGATGTTATGAATTTTAATTCATGATGTCAAGTAAAAAAATCGGGGAAGAAAGGGGAATAACTGCCGATTCAAAATTGCAGATTGCATGCCACTTGGGCAACTTGCCGGAACTCCGCCTTTTTCAAGGAATGAAAAGTATACCCAAAGCTCGATTACTGGTTGGAATCCACACCTTCCGGGAAATTATGGCAACCCACGAAGTAATGTTTTTCTGCTTGTCGTTACACATAGCAGAAAGGGAATTTTCGCCAATAGCAAGAAAGGTTCCTTTTAGGCCCTCCCGTCTGGGAAATGAATTTTAAGGTTTTTGGCTCCTCCCCTGCCTTCGTGAAGTTTCTTCCTTTAAACGAGGCTATGAATCTCTCCGATCTGCCGCGGTCATTCGTCTCTAGGCTACAGCTTGGGCCACCGATCGGCCCAGGGCCGGGCCTCTTCAAAACGGGCTGAAGCTCGCAACACGGTAGATTCATCAAACCTGCGCCCGACGATTTGGAGCCCTACCGGCAAGGCATCTTCGGTGAACCCGGCGGGAATGCTGGCCGCCGGTTGCCCCGTCAAATTGAAGGGAAAAGTAAAGAAGGGGAGCAAGGGGCCCACCTTCTCACCGGCAACCTCCGCCGGGCCGAAAATCCCCAGTTCAAAAGGCGGAGTCGCGATGGTCGGCGTAAGCAGTAGGTCATATTTGGCGAAAAAGACCGAGATCTTGTCCCATAGCGCGTCCGCGCCGAAGATCGCCTTGATTACTTCGCGAGTGGAAAGAGCGTTCATCAGGGGAAGGAAAACCGCAAGCATGGGATCCATTTTCTCCTGGAAATTCTCCGGTAATTCCCGTTCCAGCCATACGACAATTCGGGGAACAACGGTGTTCAAAAAAATTGCATCCGGGCAGGGGATTCCTGGGTTGGCCTCTTCCACCAAGCACCCCATCTCCTCAAAAACTTTCACCGCTTTCCTGCAAATCTTCTTAACCTGCGGGTCCACCTTCCCATACCCCAGATCGGGGCTCCAGGCCACTTTGAGGCCACGGATCTTTCCTTCACAGGCCTTGAGGTAGTTTACTCCTGAAGGCGGCAAGCTGGTTCGGTCTCTTTCATCCGGCCCGGATAGAATATCCATGAGAGCTGCCGCATCCCGCACCGTCCGGGTGATCGGGCCTTCATGGTTCAACGAACTCCAGCTGTCGTGGCGGGGCCAGGAAGGGATGCGCCCGAACTGAGGTTTCAGCCCATACGCTCCGCAACAGGAAGAAGGAACACGTATGGAACCCCCTCCATCGTTCCCGATGGCCAGGGGACCCATCCCCGCAGCCACCTGGGCTGCCGCTCCCCCGGAAGAGCCCCCGGTACTCCGCTGCAAATTCCATGGATTGCGGCTGGCGCCGAAGACGAGGTTATCGGTCGCAAACTTGCCGCCGAATTCAGGGGTATTGGTCTTTCCGATGATGGGACAACCGGCAGCCCGCAACCGCTCCACCAGCACGGCATCCACCGCTGGAACGTTCTTCTCAAGGTGAAGGGAGCCGAAGGTAGTTCGCAGGCCCTTGGTCTCAATCAGGTCCTTGATTGATACGGGGACGCCGAAAAGGGGACCTGCGGCCTTTTTCCGGCCTACCCGTTTATCTGCCTCCTTGGCGTCCGCCATGGCCCGATCCGGATCAACCGTGCAATACGCATTTATCTGCGGATTGACCTTGTCGATCCGGTTCAAAACAGCCTGCATCACCTCAGAGGGCTTGATCTCCTTCTTGGCAATCATTCTGCCCAGGATCAAACCGGATTGTTTGCAGAGATCTACCATGGGAACTCTCCTTTCTTTTTCCTTCTTATGGGATGCCTATTCGTGCGGTCATATTTCAGGCGTAGGGTCAAATGGATGTATACCATCTTGGGGGCAGTATGGATATCCAAACGCTGAAACGATCGTACCATTCTCAACCCCAAGCAAAAACCTTTGTCGACCGAAAAATACACTTTGGAAAAAGGAATTCTTTCTATTTTCAAAAGTGAAACAATTCCAGTGGGAATTAAGGCCCCCGGTTCATGAAACGCTGCCCTTTGCCTTCATCCCGAGTGCCTGTCTCTCGTTTTTAATTCTCTGGAGCGTGTCCTGCACAAAATCTTTGGGGGGCGGTTCCATCCCCGGCTTATTCACCATGGATATGGCTTCTGTCGGGCAGGCGGAGACGCAGAGCCCGCAGCCGATGCATCTCCCGTCGATGATTTGATAGGAATCCTCTCCCTCTGCAATTGCCGCCATCTGACATCGTTCCAGACAAAGACCGCAGGTTGGACAGCGCTCGGGGTCAATTTCGGCCTGGTAATAGGACAGGACCATATCCGCAGGTCGGGGCATCAGCTTGGCGTATTTGAGGATCGGACAGCAGCATGGACAGCAACAACAAAGGGCTGCTAACTCCTGGCTGTTGCTGGGGGAGAGTACCAGGCCTGATTGCTCGGCAAGGTCAAGGACTTTCAAAGCCTCAGCTTTGCTGATCGCTCTTCCCCAATGGTTATCGATGTAGAACTGGGCGAAATCCCCAAATGCGAGACACGTTTCCTGTGGCCGGTCACACTTTTTGCCGAGAAGCTCCTGCTCTTTGCGGCAGATGCATTGGGCTACGGAAAAGGTCTCTTGTTTTTCTACCAATTCACGGACCCGGTTGTAGGTCTCCACCCTTTGCGTTGTTTTCACCGCCGAAGCCACCGGGATGACCCGCAATTGTTTGGTTTTAACGGGCATAAGGGACATTCCGAAATAGGGGAGGTACTCCTCAAACATCTGGCAAAATTCTTTATCCAAGTTCTTGAGCTGAAATTCGAAAATCCCAACCATGAACTGACATGCCTGGTAGAGGGCCTTGTTCCCCTTCCGGACCCTGAACAGAAGTCCTTTCTGGGCCATTTCTTCAAGCCTCTGGTCCAATTCTGCCTCCCCCATGCCCAGCCGGGCCGCGATCATAGGGACCTCTTCAGGCTCATTCTTCAGTTGCATGGTGAGTTCAGCCTCTTCGGGAGAAAAGAGCTTTTTCAAAATCCTGATTTCCACCCCGCTCGGCGTTGAAGGGTACCCTACGGGGAGCGTATTCATAAATTCCCTGAGTTTCACATAAACATCGTCGCCCATCGCTAGACTCCTTGCACGATCCTATAAAGGAAATAAAATAAGTTGAGAACTCCCGGGAAATAACCCCCAAAATGAGAGTATAAATCCCTATTGGAAATTAGCAAGATTTTTTCTGAACCGCCGCCCGGATGGCCTTGATCAGGGGGGTAAAGCTGTAAGTCGGGATCGCGCAGCCAGGGGCCAGGATGAACCGGGTATCCCCTGCCTGGGCAAGGGCGGCCCGGACCTGTTCTTTGACTTTTTTTACGGACATGTTGGGGAAATTGACATGGTCAATCCCGGCCATAAGCGTGAGGGGGGTCTTCTGTCGGGCTTGGGCGATTGTCGGACCTCCGTTCAAGTCTGCCCAGGAAAGAACCTGAACATGATAGTCGAGCATCCGTTCCAGGTACAATTTTTCACCGTGGGCATGGAGGATATGGCATTCCCCTTTTCCCTGGAGGAATTTCAGCAGGTCCACATCGAAGGGACGCCGCATAAATTTTTCGTACTCCTCCGCCTTGAGCGTCTCGGCGGTGGCCGGGACGGAGAGAAAAATCCCCGCTGCCCCCCGTTCAATGCTGGCCAGCGAGTACTGGATCAGGTTTGAGTTCACGATCTTCAGTGCCGCCAGGAGGTCCTCCGGATGCTCGGCCATGAGGCGGGACATGGCTCCTTTGACCATATATCGCTTGAGCGAATTCCAGGCGTTGAAGACGGTATCCACCAACAGGGCTTTGCCCTTCAACTTTTTGGCCAGGATCTCCACCGACTTCAACTGGTTTCCCATGGGAGTCCGGGTTACATCCAGGGGACCGATCCGTTTCAAGTCCTCGGGAGTCTCCACCACCTCCAGCCCCTCGGGCATGGGGTAGTCATAGTCATTCATCACCTTGAGTAGGTCGAGATTGTAGGCTTCGAAGAAATCCAGGTGGACCTCCGCCGTCTTCTCCGGGGAGGCATGCTGGGTTCCGAAGTGGTACCAGACGGAAAAAGCCGGCCGGTCCACCGGCTGGCCGGCCAGGATGGCGCGAACTCTTTCGATTTTGTTCATCTTATCCTCCGATAAATAGCGTGGAGCATAGAGCTTGGAGCGGAGAGTAAAAAAATAAAATATTATTGGGACTAAAGTCTTTTACTCCTCGCTCTTTGCTCCTCGCTCCCCGCTTTTTGGTTAGTGGTGCCCCCCCACATCCGACCGGCTTTCCATCATCTTCTTGAGCATGTCCAGGTAAGGAACTCTTCCTTTGGCCGGGGTCATGGAGGTGATCGTTACCGGTCTTCGGTAAACCTCCAGGGCGCCGTTTTCATAACGGATGATGTTTTCCTTCAGCCAGTTTTCGTTCTCGGTGTAGGGAAAATCTTCCCGGAAATGGACGCCCCGGCTCTCCGCCCGGTGCAGCGCGCCGATGGTGGCACATCTCAGGAGATGGAGCATATTCTCAAGCTCGATGGCGTCCACCCATTCTTTATTGTATATCCTGCTCTTGGAGGTTGTGGCCAGCCGAGGAACCTCATCCTGGATTGTTTTCTCCAGGAAGGACAGGAAGGCGGATAACTCTTTCCGGGTCCGGATCGGGCTTAAATTCTTATGGGCCATCTCCTGGACCTGCCTCCGGATTTGCGCCGGTTTCGGGCCATCCTTTCGTCCCAGGGCTTTTTCGGCTTTTCCCTGCAAATCACCGAGGACCGGCACGGGAAGCTCGGGCATGGGGGTCTTTTTCGCGTACGCTCCACCCGGTTGGCCCCGAAAGGCCCGAGGGTGCACTCCCCGGCGGCGTAGAGCCCCTCGACCGCAGTCTCGAACTTCTCGTTGACGACGATCCCGCCGTCGAAGTATTCCACCACCGGGCCAACTTCAACCGCCTTTCCTTCCTTGAATATTTTGGGCATTTCCGACAGGTCCAGGGCCTTGTATTTCCAGCCGGGAAACCGGCCCAAAGCGATTTTTTCGAAAGTCTCGTAAGGGGTGGAGCCGAGTCCAAAATAAACCCCCCCGTGGGGAGATCCCTTTCCATCCCGGATTTCGCGCGTAGAAGCAAAGGATACGAATCCCTTGTTCCATTCCATGTAGGTGCCCCATTTGACCACGAAGGGATCGTATTTTTTTAAAAAAACCTCTCCGGCGCTGTTGGTCAGCTCGGCGTCGATCCGCAGGCTCAGGATGTAAGTCGCCAGGGACCCCCGCCAGATAGGGGGCCAGAGGAGAATGTTGCAGCAGAAGGTGATGAATTCCATGTTGCCGATCTCGGCGCCCGCCCGGTGGGCCATGGCGATTCCCTCGCCGGACAGATCCCGCATGCCCGTGTTGGGCCAGAAGGCCTTGTGCCATCCTCCCGTGGCGATGATCACCGCCCTGGAGCGGAAGCGGATAAACTCGCCCGTGGGGATATCCAGGCCCAGAGCCCCGACCACTCTCCCTCCCTGGATCACGAGGTCGAGCACCATCACATCTTCGAGGAAATCCACCCCGCAGGTCTTCGCCCGGCGGCAGACCGTATCGACCAGCCCGAGACCGGAGGTGAAGATGGCCCTCTCCTCGGAGCTGTCGACCTTCATCCCCCACTCCAGAAGCTCCTTCAGCCTCGCCGGGGCCGAGCCGATGTACTGCTCCACCAGCTTCTGGTTGTTCAAATAAAAACCCTGGGTGACGATGTCGTTAAAGAACTTTCCCTTCGTATCCTTCGGCTCTCCGGGGAAGCCCATCCGGCTGAGGCTCAGCCCGTCGAGGGTAAAATCCGCCCCGGCCATGGGGGTTGCCCCGCAGCGGGCCAGGGGGCCTTTACTTACCAGCATTACTCGAACGCCGGTTTCTCTAGCGGCGATGGCCGTCCGGAAGCCTGCCCCGCCGCCCCCCACTACCAGGACATCAGTTTCAATGATTCGTTCAGACACAACAGCCCCCCAAAAAAAGTGAAGAACGGAGCGCAAAAAAAATACTGTCTCTCGCTGGCTTCGCTAGAGCACGCAGGGACCTCAGAGAGGACTCCAATATTTTTCAGAATACAAAATTCGAAAAATCGTTCTTTCCAGATTTGCGGGTCTTTAACTCTGCGTACCCTGCAGCCTCTGGGAGAGAATATTATTCTTTCTTTTTTGTCCTTTTTCTCAAGTCTTTAGTTTTTTTCTTTTTCTGTTTACTCTATGCTCTCTGCCCTCTGCTCTTTGCTTCTTTTTCGTTCGGACTGCCAGCTCGCAGTAAGCGTCTCCGTCCAGGACGTTTTTTACATGCACGCACTGCAGTTCCGGGTTGTAAGCTTCGTACTTGGCCTGATCCACGAAGCAGTAGATCCGGCCCAGTTCGGGAACTCCCAGCTCCTGCCAGACTCTGGCCAGGAGGCAGGTGTAAACCCGGGAACGGTTCTCTCCTTCCACTTGCACCTTCTCCCGTTCCGCCCAACCCAGATCCGGCAGGTCGTCCTGGAAGTTCTCCCGGGTCAGGGGGAGGCCTTTGGCCAAGGTCCTTTCTTTCACCCGTTTTCCCACTTCCTTCCCATAGAGCTTGATGGCCTTTTTGGCCAGGGCCTTGCCCTTTTTTTCTCCCAGCTCCTTCACCAGAGTCTTGGTGAAGGCCCAGTGGATCAGAGCCGCCCGGGTGATCATGGACTTGACCTGCTGGAAAGCCTCTTCTCTGGTTATCATTCCTTTTTTCCGGGTCATGGTTCCTCCCCATAAAGAATGGTAAGGGGTGAGAGGTAAGAGGTTAGGGCAAAAAAGCTTTCCACCCCTTACTCCTCACCTTTTCCTTCTTACGGTTTTTTGGCCACCAGGTCCTTCAGGACTCGGTCTTTGGAAACGGGCTCCAGGGTCACGTCTCCTTGAATGACCGCCTGACAGAACAGACCGGGCTTCCCGTCGATCATTCCCGTGCACCGGGCGCAGATCCCCAGGTCGCAGGCCGCATGATCATAATACGAGAGGGTGCCGTCCAGGTTCTGGTAAATGTAATCCAGGGCGGCCATGGCGCTCATGCCCTTTTCCAGGGGGACCGGGTAGGTCTGGTAACGCGGCTCCCGGTCCACCGAAGGATCGAAACGGAAGACCTTCACCTGAATCATCTTATCCGGCATAACCTTCTCCCTTTAAAGACAGAGAGCATAGAGCAAAGAGCATAGAGTTAAGGTGCGCAACTTCGACGAGATCAATCGAACCGCCGCGCGCTCCTGCAACCGATTTTATTAAAGCATGATCCGTGTGTATCCGTGTTCATCCGCGTCCTATTGTGTCTTTTGTCTTTAAATCTTTTACGAAAATAAAATCTGTGTTTATCTGTGTTCATCTGTGTCCCAGTAGGTTTTTCATTCCGCCCTGCACTACGTCGAGTGCAGGGCTGCCCTGAACCTAACATGGTTCAGGGCGCATTCACAATTGTCCCGTATCCCCCCACTTCTCCAGTAACTTCTCATATTCCCGGTCTTGATACCTCTCCAGGGTAAAAGCCGGGGCGTAGGGAGGGAGGGGGCTGCCGGTGAGATGGGCGGCCAGGAGCTCTCCCGCGGCGCAGGAAGCCATGATTCCATATCCGGAGAAGGCGCCCATCAGGTAAGCGCCATTGACGGGAAGCGGCCCGATGAGGGGGCGATTCTCACGGGTCTTGGTGTAATAACCCCCATCCACCACCGGCTTGGGCATGCGGCCGAAGTATACGCTCAGTCCCGGAATCATCACCGCCAGGCCCCGGAAGACAATTTCGGGGTAATGGGGATCGACCGGGAAGGGGAAGACGGGCTGCACCGGCCGTACATCATAGGTCCAGAGGGAGAGGACCACGTCGCTGTCCGGGCCTCCCTCCGGGCGGGCATGAACGCCGGAAGGAAATTCGCCCAGAAGATGCCGGGTCTCTTCCGACCGGGCGAGGGTGGCACGCTCCTCATCAGACCAGGGCAGCTTCGTTGGATCGGTCCAGATCAGAAGGGGGGCATCGCGGCCCACCACCCGGAGGGGATCCCGGAAGGCGATCTTGAGATGGAGCTCGTGAGAGACGGGGAGTTCGACTCCGATCATCCGGGCCACCTGGGGGAGAAACGGGCCGGCGGCGTTGACCAGGTTGGGAGTTATGATCCGAATATCTTCGCTCCCTTCCCGGAGATGAACAGCCGCCACCCGGCCGGCGGATACATCCACCTTCTCAAGACGCGCCTGCCTGAAAAAGGTTCCCCTCTCCCGTGCTTGTTCCAGAAGATACATTCCCAGCTGCTGGGCGCTCAGCCAGCCGCATCGCCGGGGATGAACGACCGCCACGGTGCGGTGGGAAAGATAGGGAAAATGTTTTTGGATGAGCGCTGGGTCGGTAATCAAGTCCGACCCGGCGGGCTGGCATTCGAAACCCTGGGATGGAGCGGGAAGATATGGCGGGTCTCCGGGCTTCCCATTGTGGTAACGGACGGCTCCGGCGCCCAGGCTGGCAGCTTCTTCGGCCGCCTGCTGGAAAGTCTGAATGCGGTCCGGATCCGCCGTGGCAAAGAGGTAGCCGCGCCGGTTCAGGTGGAACCGGTCGCCGCTTTCCCGCGAGAATTCCTCCAGGATGTCTATGCTTCGGTTCATGAGGCTGACCATGGCATCGCCGGGTCCAGGCCACCAGTTGCGGTAGCACTCCGTGGATTTGTCGCTGGTCAGGGAAAGGGGCGAACCTTCATCCACGAGCACCACCTTTGGAATCCGGTGTTTGACGCTCAAGTGATAGGCGGCGGCAATGCCGGCAATCCCCGCGCCGCAGATCACCACATCGGCCGTTGATTGTTCCATGTTCTTTCCCGATTTATGAAATTGACAAGAACTCGCTTTCCCCCCCCTTCCCGATCTTTGCTTACGACTCCAGGTAAGCATCCTAGGGGTAGTCGGGGTCCTGATAAGAGATATGCTCTAAAATCCTTCCTATCTAAAAAAGTCGCCTGTTTTTGGTTCCCCGGGGAAATTAGTGGTAAAGGGCACTGGGCAAATGAATGAACTCTCAGTCTTCGAACCATGGGTGGCTTATAACGCGCCAAGCAGAGCCAGTCAATATACTTTAATATAATTGCCCGTTTTCACATACCGAAAACCTCTGCTTCCCGTTGGGTTCCCGGTCTTCGACAATGTCAAAGTCGTGACTGTATCATATTCGGCGAATCAGTGTCGTCAAGCAGAATCGACAAATGAAGATGTGACCCCGATCAGAGCTTCAGTCTTTTCCCAACCAAGGATAACAACACAATCAAGAAGGCCACGCAGATAGCGACCCATATGAAGGCAATTCCCTCCCCCCAGCGTCTGGCGAAAAAAATCATGCCTCCGCCCAGCACGGCCACAAATCCGAGGGCAAACCCAAAGAGGCCCATGGCGAAACGCCAGGTTCTCAATACCGCGGCAAGAAGAAAGGCCAGGCATAGGCCGATGGCGGCCACAAGACCGGGACCTCCCCAAAGCCTGAAGAGCAGATACCCTCCAATCGCGGCAATCGCCACGAGCGTGAACGCGACAAGCATGCCCGGTACCTTCTGCCTTTCCTTGACGCCGGGCTCGCTCCAGATCTCGGTTGGGTCGGCCGTGGCCGAAACGGCCCATGCCGCAATGAACGGATAGCTTAGAACCATCAGGAGATGCACGACGAATCCAGGCAGAGGACAGAGGAGCACAAAACCGAGTGCCAGAACCTTCCAGAGCTTTGCCCTGCCCGAAGCAATGGCGCGGCGGAGCGATCGTATCGCGTCGTTGGTGGCAATCAGGTCCGGGTAGCCATAGAGCACAACCGCTCCGGCCAGAAAGAAGGCTGGGATGTAGAGAACCTGAAGAACCAGGCTGAGCGTTTTCCCCTCCGAACCCATCATTTTCAAGGGCACAAGGGGGGCGAGAAGCAGGGCTACTGGCAGGAGGAGGCCCACAATTCCCAGAAGGTAGCTCTGGAGGAAATACCTTTTGATCCCACCAAAGACCAGACCGCACGTTCTCACGATATTGTTCAGATCAATAAAGTATTCCTCCCGCCTGCTCTGCCGGACCGCATAAAAGTAAGCGGCGATCGCAGGGAACACCAGAACCATAAAGGTTCCCAGGAAGATGACGATCACCAGAATCAGAGCGGCAACCAGCGAGAAGGGCCTCGAGGCGAATATGTGAAGCCCCTGACGGAGGTTAGGTTCTGGCAAATGGGGGGAGATGGCTACCATGTGGCATGACTTCTCGAGACGAAATCGTTTCCCCGGGCATGTGGGCTACTCGGCGACATAACCCAAAGGGTTCCTTGCTCGTCAAAGAACGTGACTCCTGGGAGGCCGAGAGACTGGGGTCGCCTCGATGAGCCGACGGACCCGGCTATTTGTCTCTTGCGATACACAACAGAAAATGCTCGCCCGGCCCTATATTCTGCATGGCAAGAAGAGCCCGTATGGACGCCCCAGGGGTTTTGGTTCCCATGATGGTCAGCACAGGAATTCCCATCCGATTTGGCTAAGCTGCGACTCCGGTTCCCGATCCTACCACAATTTCGAGGATGATACGCCAAAGTCATTAAAATTAGAGATCTCCTGGACCTTACCGTTACCCTTGAGGTCGAAGTGTTCTCCCTCATAGTTAGCATGCTGATACAGCCGATAGACGGAAGTCTGGGGAAGCTGCCAACGGACCGATGATACCTTGTCGTTAAAATCAATCTGATCCTCGCCGATCTTCAGCTCCTTGTAACGGCTTATACCCTGTGACGTGTCAACCTCAACCCGTCGGCCTTTGAAGTTTTCTTTTTCAAAGAGTTCGATCCACCCATCGTCAACCGACGTGATGGGCTCTTTCACAAAGCGGGAAGACGACACCTTGTCACCCCAGTAAAACTTGAGGGGATCCATCAGATCACGGCCGCCAAAATCCGCAATGCTCCGCACATCCCCGTTTCCGGTGAGCTTGCGCAGGCGACCTTTGTAGTTCTTGTCTTCAAAGAGGAGAAGGGACCAGCCCGATGGCAGCAGCCATTTCGCCGAAGAGGCCTTGTCTTCGAAGCCCTCGACTTTGTCATAGTCCTTGTATTCCCGCTTTTTCCGGTCCACGTAGTCGATCATGATGCTGCGGCCCTTGAAATCAACGTCGTCGTAAAGCTCGACCCAACCCTCACCGATATCCGACACTTTGATGGGAAGGCTCCGAAATTCGTTGAAACGGATCAGACCATCGTTGCGGAAGTGCTCGATACCATAGATCATCATGCGGCCCCGAGGATCCAAGTAAACCCCTGCGCCCGCATTGAAATTACACTCATCCTGACAGACCAGCTGCTTGTAGCCGACCATGGTCATGCTGACCCACTTGTCTTTGTCCGGGTCATTCGGTTTGTCTGTCCCGTTGAGATCGATCCTGAACAGGTCGGCAAAGTCCCGCCCCGCTCCCATCCCTGTCGGATCCGGTGTATAGGTCGTTCTCGAGAGACCCACCATGAAGATCTTTCCGTCCGCGTCCCTCAGAAGGTTGAGGTTCTGATACTTGTAGAAGTCAGTTTTGTCCTTGAGTTCGGTTTTCACTTCGCTCTTATACCAGGTGTCCCACAGATCAAATCTGAAGTCAGGGTCGTTGAGATCCGTCGTGTTGGACACATAGAAATCGAGAATGGCCGAGTCCGTTCTTCCCACAACCAGGAGAAATTTACCATCCAAGACTCCCACATCGACGATACCGACGGCTCCCGCAGGCTCGTCAGGACGGTCCAGGACGTAATCCAACTGGACCGGTGTCTCGGGTTTTTGCACATTGAAGAAAAGGACCCGGGATTTGGCTGTGACCGTGTCCTCAATGCCAACCACGAGGTAATCACCGAATGCCTGGAGACCGCCGGCATGCCAGTAGACATCGCTGAGGTTTTTGCTCCACACGACTTTGTCCGTCTGGGGAGGCAGGTTTACGGTCAGGCGGTTGGACCGAAAACATCCATCCGACGGTCTCGATGCCAATTTCACGATGAACAGATGGGAATAGGTAAATGAGCTTCCTGAGGCTGCGAAATACGGTCCGGAACGAAGTCTCTGAATGCCTTGAAAATGGCTGGTCTTGGCCTTGGGAGGAAGTCCCAGCTTCAGGTCGATATCGCGGGATGCATGCGCGGCCAGGCTGTAGCCATCAGGAAAGCTGTCTCCTTCCCAAAAACCAAGCTTGTCCCCGTGGCTTCTCACCCGGGAGAAAGCATCCACCACATCGGTCACGACGGGATTCTGAATCTCCGGCTGAGTTGGTTTGACTGTCACGGTCGGTTCGCCGTCGCCGGTCGTGTGGACACGAAGTTGGATGGAGTCGATGGCGATCCAATCCCCTCCCACACGGCCGGCTGTCTTGTTCTCTATCGAGATCGTGTTCTCG
The DNA here is from genome assembly GCA_001304105.1 of Deltaproteobacteria bacterium SM23_61. Taxonomy (GTDB): domain Bacteria; phylum Desulfobacterota; class SM23-61; order SM23-61; family SM23-61; genus SM23-61. The sequence goes on along the minus strand of LJUR01000034.1, from coordinate 13,505 downwards.
CCGAGTCCAAGGTTGCTGACCTTGAAGCTTACTTCTTTCCAATTATTGAATCTTCGTCCAAATGGAGCGCCATGTGGCACCTCAAGGTCTTTGAAGAAGCTGCCCGCAAAAACCTCTGTACCGTTTACCTTGATTGCTCCCACATAGTTGGCTGCCTCTACCCGGTAGTGGTCATCGAGCACAAGCCTGACAACCACCTCGGCATAGGCAATGGATCCCGGAAGATGGACTTTTGATAGATCGAAAACCCATTGATCGCTCTCCGTGGAATAGAGGATATCGGATCGGCCATCCGGGGTCCCATAATTCCCGTAGCCGCTAAGCTCTTTGTGCAAAACTGTGAGGTCCTGGCTCATGGACTTGATCACTGCAGGAGGGTCGGTATGAAACTTAGAGCCTTGGGCGGTCGCCACCAGCACCGAAACCAGCAAAACCGCGACAATCCCGCAAACTTGTGTTTTCCTCATTTTTCGCCTCCTTTTTCTGGCAACGACAGGAATTAAACCATGGACTCCTGAATTCTTCACCCCATTTCTCGAGATTGGAATGCCATGCTCGTATCCTCTGTAAGAACCAGCAATCAAGCTCAGCCGTCAATTGTCAACAGAGTGTTCCCCTCGAGACGACGTGAAGAGGGCCCTTCCGCAAGGGCGGTTTATGCTCCCATCTAGGAGGGAACCTTAAGATTGGAAACTGCAATCCATGAACCGGCTTAACCTACGGATGGCTTCTCTCAAGCGTTCAACCGGATGGGTCAGGGCGATCCGCAGGTATCCTTCCCCATACTGACCGTAGACGGAGCCCGGGATCATCCAAACGTTGGCCTCCTCCAGGGCCTTGAGGCAGAAATCCTGGGACTTGTATCCCGGGGGGACATTGGCCCAGAGGTAAAAAGTGGCCTTGGGGGGAAACGCTTTGAGGCCGATCTTGTTGAGCCCTTCCACCAGCATGTCCCGGCGTTCCTGGAAAATTTGGTTCCTTTTTTCTTTGAAGTCATCGGGGCTGTTCAAGGCCTTGATGGCGGCCAGCTGCATGGGATAGTACATTCCCCGGTCGGAATGGTTTTTCACTCTGGCCAGCGCGGCCAGGAGATCCTTGTTCCCCACCGCCATTCCGGCGCGCCATCCGCAGCAGTTGTAGGATTTGGAAAGAGAGTGGATCTCGATCCCCACCTCTTTGGCCCCGGGAAATTCCATGAAGCTCACCGGGCGCTGGTGGTCGAAGTAAACTTCGGAATAGGCGTTGTCGGAAACCACGGCCACATCACGAGTCCTAGCCCAGGAGATGAGTTTTTTGAAGAAGTCCGGTGGCGCCGTTGCTCCCGTGGGATTATTGGGGTAGTTGATCCAGATCATTTTGGCCTTTCCAGCCACCCCGGATGGGATCTTGTCCAAGTCCGGGAGAAAACCGTTCTCTTTCAGCAGGGGGACTTTTTCCACCCGCCCGCCGGCCAGTTGTACACAAGCCTGGTAGGAGGCATAAGAGGGATCCGGAACCAAACCGATGTCTCCCGGATCGATCAGGCAGAGGTGAACCATGAAGAGCGCATCCGTTGAACCCAGGAGGGGAAGGACCTCGCTGATGGGATCCAGAGCCACTCCGAAGCGCCGCTGGTACCAGCCGGCGATGGCATTCTTCAGCGGCTGGATGGGATAGAAGCTGGGGTAATGATGATATTCCCGGTGCCCCACCGCCTCCTGTAAGGCTTGAAGAAGATGATCCGGGGGGGTGAAATCCGGGTCTCCCACCCCCAGGTTGATGACCTCCCGGCCCTCCTGTTTCATCCGGGCCATGCGGATGTTCATCTCCATAGTAAAGAAACCTTTGAGTGGCTCCAACCTCTTGGCGATCTGCATCTTCCTTCCTCCCTGGAAATTCCCTACCGCCGGTAAGCAGAAATTTAAAACGTTTCCTAAATCTGATTTCTTAAAATCGATACCATTTCGTCTCTTAAGAGTCAAGATGTGGGCAAGAGGCCATCAAAACTTCCAATGCCCAAAGGGTACTCCAAATTCGAAGCACGAAATCCGAAATTCGAATCATTTAACCCCGGAGGATACAGAGACCTCGGAGAAATGCCAGTTCGACCAGCGAAAGGATTATTCCCAATCCATAAAATATCTTTTGAATTTAAGAACCTTTTTCGTTTTTTTGCGTTTCCATCGCCGGCCCGTCTTTTTTCGCTGGAAATAAGCCTCCGTCTTGAATACTCTTGAAAGGAGGAAAAGGTTTGTCCGGGATGAAGCCCCAAAAAAATCTTAAAAGGAGGAAAAGAAATGTTTAAGAAGGTAGACCACATTGCGATCGCGGTCAGGAACCTGGAGGAGACCAAGAAAAAACTGGAAACCCTTTTCGGAGCCAAGTTTATCGTGCAGAATATCAACGAAAAAGGGCAGTACACAGTGGCGATCTTCCGGATCGGAGAAAATATTTTTACCTTTTTGGAATCCACGAGCCCCGAGGGGTTCGTGGCCAAGCACATCGAGCGTTCCGGGGAGACCATGCAGCACATGGGGATCGAAGTGGAGGACATCAAGAAATTCATGGATCATCTCCACGCCAACGGGGTGAAGACTTCCAACTACGAGGAGATCGAGGGGGTCCGGAAAGAAGTCCTGGTCGGGCCCCGGAATCCCCTGGGGGTCATCCTGCAGGTATTCGAATGGCTGGGGGAATACCGGGATGCCACTCCGGAGGAAAGAATGACCAAAGTTTGGGGGTAAAGACCCTTCAGCGGAAAGAGGTTTCCCGGGGGAGGCCTGCCCCAAGCAGGGTTGAAGTCCGGCCTCCTCCATACAAAAAAATTCCGGAGAGGAATTAAGGATGTCCAAGATTTTGACGAAATAGTAATTGTGGAGGTTTGGGAAATCGCCTTGAATCCGGAAACACAAGTTAAAGACCCAGTCAAGAATCAGCCTGCCCCGGCGGAAGGATCCGAGGGGAGGGGACCGTCAAATCCCTATTTCGAATTGGTAGTTTCAGAAGACCGGCTGAAAGCATCTCTGTGCCTCGAGGGGGAGGGGAAGGAAAATGTAACCCTTGAAGATATAAAGAAATTTTTAAAGGAAAAAAGAATCGTCCACGGGCTTGTTGAAGATTCCGCCTTGGAAGAACTCCTGAAGAGCGGCGCTATTCTTGAAGACCTGTGCCTGGTGGCCCAGGGGACCCCGCCTGAACCCGGGAAAGACGCCCAGGTCAACTACCATTTCGACAAAGACCCTTTAAAAATAGGCATTATGAAGGCCGGGGGGGGGATTGATTTTCGAGACAAGGGAGAGATCCCCCAGGTCAAAGAAGGGGCTCTCTTGGCGAAAAAGGTTCCTCTGGTCAAGGAAAAGCCGGGGAAGGACGTTTTTGGCCAAACCCTGGCCGTGGAACCGGCAAAGGACATTCCCCTGATGGCCGGGCCGGGAACCAAATCGTCAGAGGACCGGTTGAAGATCTACGCCCATAGGAACGGGCGCCCGACCGTCTCGAGTGAGGGAAGATTCAGTGTGATCAATGAGCTGATGATTCCGGGCGATGTGGGACTGGGCACAGGCCACATCCGTTTCGACGGATTCGTCGATGTGAGCGGGGCCATTGAAGCTGGATTCCAGGTGAAAGCCGGGAGACTGACCGTCAAAGAAATCCATCGGGGGGAAGTGGAATCGGAGACCGATATCGTGGTCAGCGGGGGCATCATCGGGGGGAAGGTGGTTTGCCGGGGGAACTTGAAAACCCGGTTCATTCAATACTCCCAGATTGAGGCTGGAGGAGATGTGATCGTCGAGGGGGAAATCATCGATTCCAAAATCGAAACCCGGGGAGCAGTCATTGCCAAGCCGGCGGGAAGAATATTGGCTTCCCGAATCCTGGCCTCCAGGGGGGTGATGGCTGCCCAGATCGGGTCGGCATCCTCCAAACCGTGCTTTTTGACCGTGGGAGTCGATGCCCATCTTCATAGCATGGTGAAGAAACTACAGGAGGAGATTGCGGTCAAAGAGGCCGAGAAGAAAAAGCTGAAAGCTTCCCTGGAGATTCTGGATCAGGCTGCCTACAAGCTGAAAGAAGATGTCGTGAAGTGGGTGCAGGTACGGGATCAGTTGGGGTCGGAGCAGCGGTCCTGCCAAAAAAAGATGGAAAATTTGGATGAGAAAAATGACCCCGCCGGGTTGGCTCAGGCCCAGCAGGAACTGGAAAAATTAGAGCAGAAAGCAAAGAGCGCAGAGGAACACCTGCAGAAGCTCATGGCCAAAGAAAAACTCATCCTGGAGAAGACCACCCCTCTCCTGTCCCAGCTCAAGGAGTTGGAAGGGGCCATCGAGCCGCTTCAGGGCGAGATCAAGAAAATCCAAGACGAAAGCCATAAAAAAGGAATCGCTACAGTCCAGGTCTTAAAAGAAATATTCCCCGGCACGGTCTTAGAGGGCCGCCATTCCAAACTCGTGCTTCAGGAGAGCCAGTATCAAGCGTTGATCAAAGAGACCCTGCGCAAAGAGGTGTCTCCTGAAGGGAACCACACGACCTCATGGGGAATGGAGTTCTATCCCCTGCCCCGGGAGTAACTCCCCAAATGCCTTTTCTCTTTACAGCTTTTCGTTCCTAAGCCTTCATTTCCTCTCTTCCCCTCGCCCCGGTTAAGCGCAAACCGGCGGCCGTCGTCCAGCCCACGGCCGTGCGGCTTCCAGCTGGGCGGCCAAGCGGAAAAGGGTCGCCTCGTCCCCGAACCGCCCGATGAAATGGGTCCCCACCGGCAGCCCCTCCTGGTTCCAGAAGAGGGGCACGGACATGGCCGGCTGGCCGGTGATGTTGCAGAGGGGAGTGAAGGGGACGAAGGTTTCCGCCCGGCGGTAACCGTGGAGGGGATTCTCCGGGGGGGAATCGAAAGTTCCCAGGGGCACCGGGGGCTCGGCCAAAGTGGGGGTGATCCACACGTCGTATTTCAGGGTAGCGCGGGCCAGGTCCCGGGCGATCTTTTGCAGCAGGGTTAAAGAGAGGAGATAAGTAGATGCGCTATGCTTCTTTCCGATCTCATAGAGGGCCCAGGTTAGGGGCTCGAACTGGTCCGGCGAGGGGGTTTTCCGGGCGGCCAGGGCCAGGCCGTCAATGGTCCAGGCACAACCTGCCGTCCAGAGCACCATGAAGGCCTGTTTTATGAGTTCTCGGTTGACCGGCAGAGCGGCTTCCTCCACCTCGTGTCCCAGGTCCGCACAGAGTTTGGCCGCGTCTTTTACCGCCGCTGTGCAGTCGGGATGGATTTGCAGGCCTTCAACCCCGGAAGCGGTAAAGGCCATGCGGAGCTTTCCCGGGTCGGCCCCCACTTCCTGGAGGAAGGGCCTTGCCGGCGGCGGGGCCCAGTAGGGATCCCCGATGTCGGGGCCGGCGGTGGCGTCGAGGATCGCGGCGCTATCGCGCACCGAGCGGGTGACCGCATGCTCGGCGATCAATCCGCCAAACATGTCTCCCAGATCCGGGCCCAGAGGATTGCGGGCCCGGGTCGGCTTCAGACCGAAGACCCCACAGCAGGAAGCGGGGATGCGGATGGATCCCCCGCCGTCGTTGGCATGAGCCGCGGGAACGATCCCGGCGGCCACCGCGGAGGCCGCCCCTCCGCTCGACCCGCCGGTGGTTCGGTCCAGATTCCAGGGATTGCGGGTGCGGCCCAAAAAGCGTGACTCCGTGGTGGGTAGAATCCCCAATTCCGGCGTGCTGGTCTTCCCGACGATGATGAACCCCGCCCGTTTCAGCCGGGAGACCAGTTCGCTGTCATGATCCGGCACGAAGTCCTTGAGAAAGGCCGTTCCCATGGTCATCCGGACCCCGCCCAGCGTGGCCCCGATGTCCTTCAGAAGGAAGGGGACTCCAGTGAAAGGGCCTCGGGGCAGATCCCCGGCAGCCGCTTTCCGGGCCTGTTCGAAGAACGGAGTGATCACCGCGTTGAGGGTTGGGTTCAATCTCTCAATCCGCTCGATGGCCGCATCCACGAGTTCGGTGGGTTTTGCTTCCTTCTTGCGCACCAGCTCGGCCAGCCCCAGGGCATCGCTAGAACTGTATTCTCCCGTCTTTCCCATGATCTTCCTCCTTATTTCATTGTTAGGAAATTATAAAAGTCTCTGCGCGCTCCAAGGATGAAGAAAAAATCAACCGCAGAGTAAGCAGAGACCGCAGAGCTTTTCTTTGTTAAAGACGGAAAACACAAATTCTTTCATGGATATGGACTCCTCTTTGCCTTTCGATCCTCCGGGGATCGAGACGAGAGGATGAACGAAGAGGAAGCAGAGAGCGCAGAGATCGTTCCTTGAAAGCCCTTGGCCGTTTTGTCCTTCCGGGCACCCCCTGCATCCCGGCCCTGAGCTTTTCGCCATTTTAACCTCTGCGTACTCCGCGACCTCTGCGGTTAAGTTTTTTTATTCCTGATTTGATCTTTCAGCTCATTCTCTTTTTCAGGAACCAATAGATTCCATAGGTGCTCGCGGCCGAAATTCCCAGGGCCAGTACCGTGCCCAGGGCCAGGCCGAAAAGGACATAGAAATACCGAACGGCAGTAGAATAGACAACCACATTGACCATTCCGCTGACCAAAAGAGGTTTGGTAATCCTCCGGGAAAATTCCACCCCTTTGGATTTTGCCATGATGATTAAGGTGGAGATGTAGATGGTTGGAAAAGGGGCCATGATTCCCCCCCAGATCGGTCCTCCCACCCGGCTCAAATAAACCGCGCCGGAAATAATGGATCCGCTGAAAAAGGCTCGGGAAAGGATCTGGAGGGGGGTATAGGGCATCAGGATTTTTTCCGTGGATGGGAGGTGATAGCCTTTTTCCAGGATAAGGTAGGAACCGGCCAGGGAAAGGATGAAAAACAGCAGGGAAAAAAGGAAGTTGTTGAAGTTCAGTAGGATAACGAGAAATGCCAGGGCGACCCAGAAAAAAAGGGCACCGGCCATCGCAATCCAGGCTCCCCACCTGGCCAACCCTACATAGATAACCAGGAAAAGGCCGTTAAGCCCCATGGTGAGCGGAATCGTGCTGGTGGCTTCCGAGGCAAGCTGGGGGGTCTCCGTGTACCCGATGAAAAAGAGGGAGATGGCCACCGCGGAGGGAATGCCCCCGATGAGGCCGCCGATTCTGCTGCCCAGCCTTTCCGCGGCCACGGTGGCCAAAGTGACCATGGTGCTTCCCACGGTAAAAGCCAGGAATAGCTTGAAATAGAAAAGGTCCTCCATGATCCTCCGGTCTCGGCCCAATCCCCTTCTTATTATCTTTTCCTCACCGCCAGGTTTCCAGACAGCTCCGAGCGCGGGTTCCTTTGCGGAAACCCGGGGATGCGATGGGATCAGGCTTTTTCCCGCCGGATTTTGGAGGCGGGCGTTGTTCCGACCCCCGGCTCCACATGAGAATTTTTTGGGACCCGACACTCGGACATTAAACCGCTATTTTGTCCCCGAACTCTGCAGGCGCCCTGCACCGAGAAGGAAGGTGGCCCCGGCGACGAGGGCGACAAAAAAGACCGAAGCCTGGAAAGCCCCGGTCAGATCGATCAGCCATCCGAAGACCACGGGCATGATCATCGGGCCCAGGTTCCCGAGCGAGGAGATGAGTCCGATCACCGTCCCGATGGACGATGAGAATCTTTCCGTTTCAGCCGGTATGGCCAGGATGATGGTAAGAACTCCCATGGTGGAAAACCCTGCCAGAAAGATGCCCAAGGGCAAATAGGGCAGGGGAGCATAGTTGATCCCGCTGATGGAGGCGGCGCTGAAGACCCCCAGGAGGAGGACGAGTTTTTTGCGGTCCTTCAGGCGGTCGGAGACCCAACCCACCAGCGGGCCTGCGAAAAAGAAACCGAAAGGGAGAAAGGAGGCCAGCGCCGGGGAGAAATTCTTCATCTCCAGGACCTTGGGCATCCAGGTAGCCAGGGTATCATAGGTTCCCATGGCTGAACTCATAAATAGCAGGAGGATCCACACGAGGGGATCTTTCATGACTTTTTTGAAGGTTTTCTCTTGACCCCCCACGGTTCCCTTCAGGGAACTTTTTGCCCACCCCCACCAGAGGAAGGATAGGAGGAGAGCCAGGCAGCTGTACAGAAAAAGGACCGACCGCCAACCCATGGATGGAAGCAAGTGGGGGGTGATCCCCAGGGCGGCGGCGTTCCCCGCGGCAAACCCGGAAATGTAGATTCCGGTTGCCAGACCAAGGGATTTCCCGCCGGACCATTCCTTTACGATCATGGGAAGGCAGGGAAAAATGGAAGCCAGGCCCAGACCCAGGAAGACCTGGCTCGTTAACAGGACGGCAAAATTGGGAGAAAAAGTCCTGGCCAGGGACGAAGCGGCGATCAGGGGCAGGGCGATCCGCAGGGAAAGCATGTACCCCTTCCGGTCTCCGAAGAAACCCCAGGGAATGCGGAAGAGAACGAGGCTGAGCATGGAGGCCGAATAGACCATGCCGAACTCGGCATGGGACAGGTTCATCTCCTCCATGATAATGGAGACCATGGGGGCGGTGGCGAAGAGGAGGAGGTGGAGGATGAACCCGATGGAGAAGGTGAAAGATAACATGAGTCTCGGGAGGTAGCGGGCTATTTCATTCGTTGGGAGAGAGTTTCTGCCGTTCATGAGAGATGCTTGTGTTTTCTTTTCCTCCGTAGGGGCGATTCATGAATCCCCCCTACAGGGTCCCTATCATTTTATCCGACAAGGGAAAGGAAAGGAATCAAAGGTTTCAGGAAAAAAGAACCAGGGGATCGAACGCCAAAGGCCATCAGGGGATGAAATTTTCCTGAGGGCGTAAAGTTTTGGTATAATTATAAAAACGCAAAGGTGCCGAAGGAGCTTTCTCCCCGGATCTTTAACGGCAAAGGAGAGATTTTTCATGAAGCTTTTCATTCTGATCCTGATGGGGGTTTTTCTGGCGGCCTGCACCCAGGCCATCCCCCGGGAAACTCTCAAAATGGCAGACCCCCACCTGACTTTTCAGATGCTGATCAAGGATCCGGAGCAGTACCAGGGAAGGAATATCCTTACGGGGGGGCAAATCCTAGGGACTTCGACTCGCCAGGGTAAAACCTGGGTCGAGGTGCTTCAAAAACCCCTGGATTGGCAGCACAAGCCCAAGGATACGGACGAGTCTTTCGGCAGGTTCCTGGTGCGGTTCGAGGGCTTTGCGGACCCGGCGATCTACACCGCGGGAAAGCTGATTACGGTTGTGGGAGAAGTGAAGGGGAAGAAAGTGCAGCCCCTGAAAGATATGGATTACGTTTACCCCGTCCTGACTCCGCGGGATCACCACCTTTGGAGGCCGGAAAGCGGCGGCGGCCCCATGTTCCATTTCGGGTTCGGGATAGGAACGGTCATCCGATGAAAGAAATTAGGAACCTGCTTTTCCTTTTAGCGGTTGCTTTCACGCTTTCGTGCGCTCCCCTATCCAAAGACGTGATGCGGCAGGTGGACGAGGCCCTGACCTATCCGGTCGTCCAGAAAAACCCGCAGAATTTTCTGGGCAAGACCGTTTTGTGGGGGGGAGTGATTGTAAAAACCACGAACCGGCAGGAGGAAACAATTCTGGAAATCCGGCAGTCCGAGCTGGACATGGAAAAAAGGCCCAGGAACCTGGACTCTTCCGCCGGACGGTTCATCGTACGCCAGGCCGGATTTCTGGACCCGGTTATTTACAAGCAGGGGCGGGAGATAACCATCGCGGGTGAGATCGTGGGGAAAGAAACTCTTCCCCTGGGGGGGATCCAGTACCCCTACCCCGTGATTCTGGCCAAGGAAATCCACCTCTGGGAGAAAATAGCTCCCCGCCGGTATCCCTACCCCTACTGGGACTACCCTTTCTTCTGGGGCCCTTACGGGTACCCGTACTGGAGGTACCGGCCCTGGTACTGGTAGGGCCCTTTCTCTTCTCTGAACTCTCAGAATGGAGACTGTGCGTTTTCTAAATTCGAAGCACGAAAATCGAAATTCGAATATCAAATGTCCAAAACAAAAATCATTTTATTTCGAATTTTGGTCATTCGAATTTGTGTCGGATTTCGGATTTCGAAATTCGGATTTCCGGCTTTCGGTCGGGGTCGGCCGGTTCAGGTCTCGTAAACCAAGACCCGGATCAATCCGATCGAAGCGCCGGTTGTGTCGGCTGTGGTAGTATCGCTGACCGATATAACTTTCTTGACTTTTTTCTCCTTGATAAACTTGTTGACCTGCTCATCCAGGTCGGTCAGCTCCCGCATGACTTTGAACTCCCGCAACTCGGTGGTAAAGGTCTTTACCTTGATGTTCTTCTTTTCGGCCATCCTTTTACCTCCTTTCGTCGTTTCCCCTGATCCTTTACACCGGCACCCTGCCTCGTTCCCACCGCAGCGAATCCCGTGCGAGGATCCCTTGTTTTCAACCTGAAACCCGAGACTTACGAGGGCTTGAATCCTTCCACCAACCCGTCCATTCTCTCCCCTCGCTGCAGGAGTCGGATGCGGACGAACCCGGCTTGGACAAGACCCGTTTGAATCTCCTCGAAGGTATACGTGTTGCCTCCCCGTGTTGCCACAAGCATGTTCACCGCGAAGATAGCCCCGTCCCTCGGCCGGGTGCGGTGGGGTTCCATGATGTGATCCCGGATGATGATTCGCCCCCCCGGCGAAAGAGCCCGGAAAACCTTCCGGTAGAGATCAAGATTCTCCCCCGGGCTGTTCTGGTGAATGATGGCGGAAATAAGGGCTAGGTCATGGCCGGGGGGAAATTCGTCACGATAAAAATCCCCCCCCACCAGAGTAACCCGGTCCAGGACCGCTGTTTTACCCAGACGTCTCCGGGCGATGGGAATGACTTCGGGTTTATCGAAAAGGGTTGCTCGCATCTCCGGGGCGGCCCGGAGAAAAGCCAGGGTGTAGGTCCCGGAGGCGCCGCCTACATCCAGCAAATTCCTTGCCGCCCCCGGGTTGACTGCAGCCACAACCCCAGGGGCCAGCTTGGCCGCAATCGCGTGCATGGCCCCTATGAAAGCAGTCATTTGATTTGTCTCTTGGGATTCTATATGCTTCCCCGGCTCCTCCCGGCCTCCGACCCTTTCGGTCAACTTCGACCACCTCTGCCAGAGATGGGCCATGTGGTGGACTATGGGAAGGATTGATTCGGGGCCTTTATCCGATAGCAGAGAAGAGACCGCCTGGGGGCTGGAGTACCGTCCTTCCTGTTTCACCAATAACCCCATCGCCGCCAGGGCGTCCAGGAGGACGGTCAAGGCCCGGAGGTTCGCTCCGGTTCGGGAGGCAACTTCCTCAGCGGAAAGGGTTTCGAAGGCCAGGAGGGTGAAAAGGTTCAGCTCCGCCCCGGTGAGCAGAACTCGGCTCTCCATGAAATTTCGGGCCAATTCCAGGATCGCCTGGGGGGTAGGTGGATTCATCGCCGGCCTCATTTTTTATGTAATGAATGGCAATCTGGTAAGGACAATTCAAACCTCGACCTGAGACTTCGGCGAGCCCCTCGGCCAGATCCTTTCGGCGGGCTCAAGGCCCTGATTTCAATCGAAGCGCTCGGGTCGAAAATGAATTGCCCCCGCCAGGCCTCTATTTTTTCGATCTGGCCAGCCACAACTGCCGGGTCAGCTGCATGTGTCCGATGTGTTGGGCCACGTGCTCGATGACCTGAAGGATTCCTCCCCGGACGGTAATCGCTTTATCCCGAAACTTTCGCTCCTCCTCCATCTGGCGTTCAGACAAGGGAGACAAGACTTCTTCCACGATTTTCCCGGCTGCATCCAGCCTGGCCTTCAGATCGTCCAGACGAATTCCTTTGGCCGCGAATTCCGCTTCCCGATCCCGCTGGATGGGCGTGCGACCGATGATTTCTTTCATCCAGTAAGTTTGCGAACCGGCCAGGTGCACGGCCAGGACCGCCAGGGAATTGGTCGCCAGCTCGCCTTCTGCCTGAATGGGCCGCCAGTCCAGGGCTTCCGGGGACAATCCCTCCAGCAGGGCTTTGGCCTGATTGCGCAAGTCGTCGAGTTTCGCCAGATAGGCTTGAATTTCCTTCAGCATCGTTCCCTCCTATAAAGTGTTGATAAGCTGACCCCTTTGAACCTAAGAAAGGAATGGAAAAATGGAATAATGGAATGATGGAATAATGGCAAATAAAGAAAAACCTGTAAAATCCAACTTTCCAATATTCTCCCCCCCACCCTTACCCTCCCCCTCGAGGGGGGAGGGATGGGAGGGGGTGATATTTTTGGTTACGGGTATTTAGCAGTGCGAGCTTTAACTATTTCCCGAATTCTTTTCCACGCAATGGGCGTAGTTATAAATACGAATACCCCAAAGGCAATCTGCAAAGGCAACCGGCCGAGGGAGAATATTCCCGTTTGATAATAGAAATATACCGTAACCCCCGTATTGATGGCAATGTCTGAGGCCATGATCAAAACCGAAAGAATGATCCCGGGAAAGGGAAAGGAGAGGAGAAGAAAAATCGCCAAAGGATCGAAGAAAGTCAGAATCGTCCAGTAAAGGTTGATAGGGAGGGGGACAAAATCGTATCCCAGCCACCCATCGGCAAGGATATCCACGATGTGGTTTCGGGCCCCGTAGGCAAAGCCAAAGATGTAGACGGCGAAAAGGAGCCTGACCGTGTGGAGCTCTTTTATCCGGAGGTTGAAAAGGGATGGGTAAAACATGGGCCTGCTCCGGACAGCAAAAATGGGGTCCGCATTTTATGCCCCCGCAAGGAGGTTATGGGCCTCTTTTAGGCCTGAGGGAATCGGCACCCCGTAAGGGCATTTTTCGACGCAGGTCTGACAATCCGAACAGGCCTGGGCGTTGGGAGTTAGGACCCGGTATTGTTCTTGGGCCCAATCCTTCAAGCCATATTGGCGGTAATAGCTCTCATAGCGGAAAACATCGGGAATGGGAATCCCCTCGGGGCAGGGGAGACAGTAACCGCAGTTCCGGCAGAACCCTTTTCCCGCCTCGGCGGCCATGGCCATGAACGCTTTGATTTCTTCTGCCGACAATTTTCTCGGGTGGTTTCCGACCCGGAGGTTTTCTTCCAGTTCCTTCAGGGCCATCATCCCGGGAATGGCGCAAGTGATGTGGGGATTCGCCAGGACGTAACGAAGGGCGATCTGAGCGGGGGACTCGCCGTGGAAAAGAGGTCTGTTCCATTCCCTGGGAGGGACATCGCTGAGCCTTCCCCCGGCCAGAGGCTTCATGGCAACCAGTCCGACTCCCCGGGAAGCGGCCAGGGGGAGAAGGTCGGCCGTAAGCCGGTCTTCATCCAGCGCGCTGTAGGCCACCATCAGGACCGAAAAGACCCCGGATTCGATGGCTTTCCTCATCATGTTGAGGTTGCTGTGAATGCTGATTCCGAGATGAGTGATTTCACCCTTTTTTTGGGCCTTGTGGAGTTCTTCCAGGCCCCCGGTGTTGAAGATCCTTTCGTATTCCCCGCCCCGCACGTCGTGGAAGAAGAGAAGATCGATCCATTCGGTCTGCAGCCGTCTGAGGCACCGCTCCAGCTTGGCCCGCACC
>LJUR01000256.1 GCA_001304105.1 Deltaproteobacteria bacterium SM23_61 | reverse complement strand
TCCGAGTTTCTCGAAAACCTGGGGGATGATCCCCTCGGTCTGCTGAATCAGGGCCAGAAGGAGATGCTCGGGCTCGATCTGCTGGTGTTCGCGCTTCTCGGCGATGGTCTGAGCTTCCTGCAGGGCTTCCTGGGCTTTTAGGGTCAATTTATCAAAACGCATCTTTTTTCCTTTCCGTGAACGACTTTCTGGTTTTCCCCATTTGGAACAATAAAACCTCCGCAAATGGACGCGAACGGGCCCAGATGATTTAATGTTACTCCATGATGAATACCTTTATAAAGACAGAAAAAATCCGCACAAAAAAAAGGGGGGCTCTTCGCCCCCCCGCGCGAGTGTTTTATCAGCCTACGTCCACCTTGATCTGTTTCGGTTTGGCCTCTTCCGCCTTGGGAATCATGACTTCCAGGATTCCGTCCTTGAAGAAGCGGGCTTTGACCTTTTCCTGCTGCACCGTATTGGGAAGCGTGAAAGCCCTCATGAAGGACCCGTAGGTCCTTTCCATGCGATGGTAGCTCTCCTCTTTCACGTCCTTTTCCATTTTCTTTTCACCCTTGAGGGTCAGGGTGTTGTCTTTGACCTCGAGGGAAATTTCCTCTTTGGTCACCCCGGGAAGCTCCACGTTTAGGACGATTGAATCCTTCGTCTCATAGATGTCCACTGCCGGAACCCACGCCCCTTGAGCCAGCTCTTCCTCGGTCCAGGGAGTCCGGGTGCGGAAGTCAGACATCAAGCGGTTCATTCTCTCCTGCAAAGAAGACATTTCCCTGAAAGGATCCCAACGAATCAGCGCCATAGTTTTTTCCTCCTTTCACCTTTCTTGTTTCTCCATAGGCATCATTTTAAAAAAAGGTAAGCATGGATCCGTCCCTTGTCAACCCCGGAAAAACAGAATTTTGCAAAGAATTCATGGGCGGGCAGGCTCTTAGAAGGCGAAATGAAAAGAATCAGAATTTCAGCGGAAGGAAAAAATCATCGCCGATTAAAAAAATGGGAATCATGGAAAGTTGAGTTTATGGATTCGGGTCTTTTATCCGGGTTCACCTCCAAATTCGTTGACCGAATTTTTCATGAAAGCCTGCCAGGGGCCCGGAAGGAAAGTCAGATTGCGCAGCAAGCATCGGCGGGACATCCGCTTTCCAGGAACCCCCTGTCGGTCATCCGCAAAGCGCAGCGGGGGCGGGATACGTGAGCCTCGAAGAAATAACCGATACCCCCGCCACCGGTGGGAAGAGATAGGCGCCTCATGATTGCAAGCAAGATGACTTTCCTTCCGGGCCCATGAAATGCCAGGAAATTCTGAAAAGACCAGCTCTTTAGCTTTCAACGAATTTGGAGATGAGCCTTTATCCGTTATTCCAATTTTTTTATCGTCTGCGGTTCAACATTCATTTTCTTATTCTCGGGGTTTAACTTTTTGAACAGGACCTGAATGTCTTCCAAGTCGGGGAACTGCTGTTTGAGGAAGACCTTGAGCTTATCCACGACCCTCTTTTCGATCTGGCGGGCCCGTTCCCGGGAGATGCGCAACCGGTTCCCTGCCTCCTGGAGGGTGAGGGGTTTTTCGGCCATTAGGCGGGTTTTCAGGAGAAAAGTCTCCTTCTCCTTCAGCGTTCGGGTAAATTCTTCAACCTTGCGGCTTAGGATCTCATTGAACTGCGTATCCGCAACGGCGTCTTCCGGGGTCTCCACCGTGGGCAGGGTATCCAGGTAGGTTTGCTGGGCATTCTCCTCCAGGGGGGCGTTGAGGGAGAGGTCTCTTCCCTCCAGGCGTTGGTCCATCTCGGTAACCTCTTCCTTGGTCACATTCAAGGTCCCGGCCAAAAGCTTGGGGCCCGGGTCGAACCCCATGGCTTCCAGGCGCCCTTTCTCCTTTTTCAGGCGAAAGAAGAGCTTCCGCTGCGCCTGGGTCGTCCCAATCTTGACCAGGCTCCAGTTGTCGATCAGAAATTTGAGGATGTATGCCCGGATCCACCAGGAAGCATAGGAGGAGAGTTTCACTTCCCGGTAGGGGTCAAACTTCTTTACTGCCTGCATCAAACCAAGGTTTCCTTCCTGGATGAGATCCAGCAGGTTGCTGTAAGCCCGCTGGTACTCGAAGGCGATCTTGACCACCAGCCTCAGGTTGGAAACCACCAGCCGGTAAGCCGCCTGAGGGTCTTTCTCTTCCCACCACCTCTTGGCCAGAGCTAGCTCTTCTTCCCGGCTCAGGAGGGCGAATCTGCGGATCTCTCCGAGGTATCTCTTTAGGGGGTCAAAGACCTCGACCGCTCCGGATTTTTCCGCCGCCACGAGTTCCTGCGGGCCGGAGGGCAATAGGTCCATGGGGGGGACAGCCTCTTTCAGGATCTCTTCCTGGTTCATTGAAACACCATGCTCAGGTAGCCGATTTCGCCGGTTCGCCAATCCCGGACCAGGAGCAGAATTTCCTCCCCCGGCTGGAGCTGTTCCACGATCCGATGGTAATCTTTGAGACCCCGGATGTCTTGCTGGTTGACCTGATAAAGGATGTCCCCCGCTTCCAGGCCGGCCCGGGCCGCAGGCCCATGGGGGTCCACCCGGGTGACCAAAACCCCTTCGCGCGAGTTCAGCTTCCGCTTGCGGGCCTCCAGGATGGAGATTTCTTTGACCTCCAGGCCCATCCTGTCCCCCAGGTTCAGGGCCGCCATACGCTCCGAGGGTTTATAGGCTTCCACCACGGGTTGAGTCGCGACCCTTTCCCCCCTGCGCAGCAGGACTACATCCACCTTCTTGCCAACGCGTGTCCCGGCGATGCGGTTGCGAAGCTCGTTGGCGTTTTCAACCGAGGCTCCATCCAGGCTTACGATTACATCCCCCTTCCGGATTCCGGCCTTTTCCCCTGGCCCGCCCTTGAGAACTTCGGCCACCAGGGCTCCCCGGGGAGATTTCAGGCTGAGACTTTTGGCCAGGGCGGGGTTCAAATCCTGAAGGCTCAAACCCAGCCACCCGCGAATCACTTTTCCGGTCTTGATCAGGGCATCGGTCACGGCCGCCGCCATGGTGCTCGGGATGGCGAACCCGATCCCTTCAAATCCACCGGATTCGGAGACGATGGCCGCGTTCACCCCGATCACCTCCCCAGCGAGGTTCAAAAGCGGCCCTCCGCTGTTTCCCGGGTTGATGGCCGCGTCGGTCTGGATGAAATCCTGGTAGCTCGACGGGTCGGAAATCCCGGTGCGATGTTTAGCGCTGATAATGCCGGCGGTCACGGTCTGCTCCAGTCCGCGGGGGTTGCCGATGGCCACCACCCACTCTCCCACCCGCAGCCTGTCCGAGTCGCCGAATTTCAGGTAAGGAAGGTCGGGGGGCGGACTGATCTTGATGACCGCCAGGTCGGTCTTGGGGTCCGTGCCCACGATCCTGGCCTCGAATTCCTCCCCCGAGGACATTTTGACGGTGATTTTGACCGCCCCGCCCACAACGTGGTTGTTGGTCACGATATGACCTTCGCCGTCGATGGCCATCCCCGTGACCTTCGCCGTCGATGGCCATCCCCGTCCCAATCCCCCGCATCTCTCTCCGGTCATACCTCGGCCTCTGAGGCGTGCCGAAAAAATAACGGAAGAAGGGATCCCCCTCAAAAGGGAAGATCGGCGAGGGAACCTGGACTTTCTGGGTTACCTCTATATGGACCACGGCCGGCATGGACTTCTGGGCCACATCGGCGATGGCCGTGGTCAGGTCGAGGGAGTTTTCCTTCGGAACCTGGGCCTCGGCCGATGAAAAAATAACCAAGAGCACTCCGAGAAGCATCCAAAGCCGAACGGGGGTTCTTCTAAGAAAAGAATTCATTTGTCCGGGTTGAATTACGCAAGTCATAAGGTTCAGCCGAAAAATTTTTTTCTTCCCGCTTTTGTCGACCTTCATTTCCAAGGGGGATCAACTGGATTTTCCGACGGCCCCTGAAAAGCGGATTGACCTGCGGAGAAAAATCAAAAGAATTCGTTATTTATGATTTATTTTAGGCCCTTCGGTTTTCAATGTCAAATGATGGGAATTCTTGATTTCCCCATCATGCCGAGAAGCGCGGCTTTGCTCCCGGGCCAGGCAAGGCCTTCGATCTATGAACACCTATCTGGTATCTGGAAAGTGAAGGGGGAAGTGATTCGCTCGGGTTGCTCCCCCGTTCCCTTTTCGGTATAATGAGAGCCGATACCAAGAACCCAGGAGGTCGCCTTGGGTTTCGTATGCGGCATCATCGGACTGCCCAACGCGGGCAAATCCACCATCTTCAACGCCCTCAGTTCTGCCAAGGCTCAGGTAGCCAGCTACCCTTTCTGTACCATTCACCCCCACCAGGGAATCGTCCCCGTTCCCGATGAACGGCTGGAAAAACTTGCCGGGACGCTGAAACCGGAAAAAGTCACCCCCACGATCCTCGAGTTTTGGGACATCGCCGGTCTGGTCAAAGGGGCCAGCCAGGGGGAAGGACTGGGAAACCAGTTTCTGGGCCATATCCGCAATGTGGACGCCCTGGCTCACGTGGTCCGCTGTTTTGAAGCGGAGAGCGTAACCCATGTGTACTCCACGCTGGACCCCCGGCGGGATATCGAGATCGTCCAGACCGAACTCATCCTGGCCGACCTCCAGACCCTGGAAAAGCGTGTGAGCAAAGCCGCGCACCAGGCCAAGGTGGGTGACAAGAAGGCCGTCGCCGAAACCCCGGTCCTCCAGGCCATAAACGACCGCCTGGCTAAGGGACTTCCGGCCGCTGGCCTTTCCTTTTCCGAAGAGGGACAGAAGCTACTCCGTTCCCTGGAGCTCCTCACTGCCAAGCCGGTCTTCTACGTGGCCAACGTGAGCGAAAAGGAGCTGAAAGAGCGGCGCTGGATTCCAGGGGTGGAAGAAGTGGCAACCCGGGAAAAGGCCCCCGTGGTCATCATCTGCGGAGACCTGGAGGCGGAGATGGCCGAACTCTCCCCCGCCGAGCGGGATGAATTCCTGCGGGAGATGGGCCTTCGGGAGCCCGCCTTGAATCAACTCATCCGGGTGGGCTATGGCCTGCTGGACCTGATTACCTTTTACACCACCGTCGGCCCGGAACTCCGGGCCTGGACCGTTCCGCGGGGCACGCACGCTCCCCAGGCCGCGGGAAAAATCCACACGGATATGGAGCGGGGATTCATCCGGGCCGAAGTCATCTCCTTCGAGGAATTCGCCCGCGCGGGTTCCGCGGCCGCAGCCAGGGAGAAAGGGCTCATCCGGGTGGAAGGGAAGGAATACATCGTTCAGGATGGGGATATCCTTTACGTCCGGTTCCATGTCTGAAAACCACTCCCTCTCTCCAAGCCATGTCCGCGCGGGGGTCCTTCTCCCCATCGGCGTGGCGGCCATGTCCTTCGCCTCCATCTTTATCCGGTTTTGCGATGCCCCTCCCCTGGTCATCGCAGCCTATCGCCTGACCCTGGCCACGTTGATCCTCCTATTCCTCGGACTGCCGAAGACCCTCCGGGAGTCCCGGAATCTCAGCCGCCGGGAGATCCTTCCGTCCTTGGCCGCGGGGCTTTTCCTCTGCTTTCATTTTGCTTTCTGGATTACCTCTCTCCAGTACACTTCCGTAGCCAGCTCGGTGATCTTCGTAACCACCAACCCCATCTTTGTGGCCATTGCCTCATTCTTTTTCCTGCGAGAGAGGATCTCCCCCATTCTTTTTCTTTCCATCCTCGTGGCCGTGGTCGGCGGAATCATCATCGGCTGGGGAGACCTGGGGAAAGGCCAGGACCAACTGTACGGCGATTTTCTCTCCCTCCTGGGAGCGGTCATGGCCACAGGTTATCTCCTGGTGGGGAGGAGCGTCCGCCAGAAAGTCAGCCTCACCACCTACATCACTCTGGTTTACGGGGTGGCCGCTTTTTTCCTGATCCTCCTGGCCTTATTCAACGGGGATCCTCTCTTTGGCTACCCCCCCAAAGAGTATATCCTCTTTCTGCTTCTGGCCGTGGGGCCTCAGTTGATCGGGCACTCCTCCCTGAACTGGGCCCTGAAATTTTTCTCCGCCACCCTGGTTGCGGTCTTCATCCTGGGAGAACCCGTCGGGGCGTCCATCCTGGCCTATTTCATCCTGGGGGAAAACCCGGGCCTCAGCCTGATCTGGGGCGGGGCATTGGTTCTGGCGGGGATCTATCTGTCGGCCAGGGAGGAGAAGAAATTGGGGAAGATATAAACCCAATGCCAAATTCGGAATGCGGATTGCAGAATTGGAAATGCGGAATGAATCATAGGGCCAAAGGAAAAATAAGAATCGAGAGATCGATGGAAGGTTGCAGGGCGGTTTGCGAAACGCCCTTCGTGGGGAACAGTCTATGAAATGCTGCGGCCGTCCGGGGTGAATCATGCCAAACCATTTAAAGAAGTTCTCCATCGCCTTTCTTCTTTGTTTATTATTTTTTGGATGTGCCCCGAAGAGAATCCCTTATCCCCCCTACGAACCGGGGAAGGAAATCCGGTACCGGGAAACGGGAATCGCTTCCTGGTATGGGGAAGATTTTCATGGAAGGAAGACCGCTAACGGGGAAACCTATGATATGCATGCCATGACCGCCGCTCACCGCACCCTTCCCTTCGGCACCCGTGTGCGGGTCACCAACCTGGGAAACGGGAGGCAAACCGAAGTCCGGATCAACGACCGCGGTCCTTTCATCCCCGGCCGGATTATCGATCTTTCCCGGAGCGGGGCGAAAGAACTGGGAATGCTGGGGCCGGGAACGGCCAGGGTCCTTGTGGAAGCGATGGGATTTGCTCCCGGGGCGGCTCAGTCCATAGCCGGAGTTTACGCAATCCAGGTCGGAGCCTTTCAGGAGAGGGAGAATGCCTACCGGCTGCGGGATGAACTGGCCAAACGGCATCCCCGCGTCCGCGTGGTCCTCTGGGAGACCCGTACCAGGAGGTTCTACCGCGTGCGCCTGGGGGGCTTCCGCACGGAGCAGGAAGCAAAGGGTTACGTGGAAAAATTACGGCGGGAGAATCTCCGCGGCTTTGTGGTGCGGGAAGACTGAATCCATTGCGGATTGCGGATTGGGGATTGCGGATTTTTTTCATCCCCCGCCTCCCTTTTGGAAAGGAGGAAAAGGATGGGGCTTGCAATCCGAAATCCGCAATTCGAAATTGACCGGGGTCCTTTCCCCCATTCCGAACTTGTGATATAGTTCCCTGGATTTCAGGAGTTCGGAGAGGTGTGTTGAATTTTCGGATGAAAAGGAAAAGCTTCTTTTTAGGGATCCTCTTTCTTCTTTGGTTCGTTCCCGCGGCGGCCTTTTCTTTTTCCCTGGAGGGGCGGGTCAAGGAAACCTCCCTGGAAAACGGGATCAAGGTGCTCATGCTGGAACGCCACGAGTCCCCGACGATTTCCTTCTACATCCGTTTCCGGGTGGGCGCCGTGGATGAAAACCTGGGCATGACCGGCACCGCCCATCTCCTGGAGCACATGCTCTTCAAGGGGACCCGGACCCTGGGAACGAAAAACTTTGCCGAAGAAGAAAAGGTCCTGATTCGCATGGACTCGGTGGTCGCCTCCCTGGAGGCGGAAAGGTCCAAGGGAGAGAAAGCGGACAAGGGTTTTCTCCGCTACCTGGAAGATACCCTCCAGAAGCTCCAGGCGGAGCAAAAAAAATGGATCGTAAAGGATGAGATCGAAAGGATCTACTCCCAGAACGGGGCCGTGGGTTTCAACGCCTTTACCGGCCAGGACAGCACCGCCTATGTGGTCAGCCTGCCCTCCAACCGGCTCGAGCTATGGGCGCGGATCGAATCGGACCGCCTGCTGAATCCCGTCTTGCGGGAATTTTACTCGGAACGGGACGTGGTCATGGAGGAACGGCGCCGTTCCTACGATTCCAAGCCCCGGCGGAAGCTGATGGAGAACTTCCTGGCCGCCGCTTTCATGGCCCACCCTTACGGGCGGCCGATCATCGGGTGGGCCTCGGATATTCAGAGCCTGGGCAGGCAGGCCACGGAAGAATTCTTCCGCACCTTCTACTCCCCGGCCAACACGGTTCTAATGATCGTGGGCGATGTGAACCCGGACGAGGCCCTGCCGGTCATCCGGAAGTATTTCCAAAGAATCCCCCGCCGGCTCCTTCCCCCTCCCCTCAAGACCCGCGAGCCCGAGCAGGCCGGGGAACGGCGCATCCGGGTCGAGGCGGATGCCAATCCCCACTTGATCATGGGCTTTCATAAGCCCAACGCCCCTCATCCGGATGATGCCGTATGCGAAATCATCGAAGGGATCCTGAGCTACGGCCGGACTTCCCGTCTTTACCGTCGCCTGGTGGAAGAAGAGAAGATTGCCGTGGAAGCGGACGCTTCCAACGGTTTCCCGGGCGAGCGGTATCCCAACCTTTTCCTCCTCTCCGGCGCTCCCCGCCATCCCCACACGGCGGAAGAACTGGAAAAGGCCCTGCTCCGGGAAGTGGATCAGCTGAAGGGGGAGCCGGTTTCCGACCCGGATTTGCAGAAAATCAAAAACCAGATCCAGACTTCCTTCCTCCGCAAGCTGGATTCCAACTCCAGCCTGGCTTACTGGCTTTCTTACGGGCAGTCCCTCTTCGGAGACTGGAGGCACGTGACCGATCGGATCAAAGCCTATGAAAAAGTAACTGAAAAAGTAACCGCGGAGGATGTGCGTCGGGTGGCGCGGAAATACTTTATTCCCAAAAACCGGACCGTGGCCATCCTGGTGAAAACCTCTGAATCCCCGTGAATGAAAGGGCCAGGAGGACCATGAGGCGTAGGACCTTGCGCTTTTTTTTCATCCTTTTTCTTCTAACTGCATTTCTGCCGGGGGGAGCCAGCAGCCAGGAGGATGAGCTCCTGAAGCACCCCCGGGACATGAAATTTCCTCCCCTCTCCTTCCAGCCGCCCAAAGCCTCCCGCACGGTCCTGGACAATGGGATGGTGGTCTATCTCCTGGAAAACCCGGAACTGCCTCTGATTCGGCTCTCCGCCCTGATCCGCACGGGTTCGATTCAGGATCCCCCTAACCGGAGTGGACTGGCCAGAGTGACCGCGGCGGTCATGCGCAACGGAGGGGCCGAAGGCCGGCCTTTCAAGGAAATCAACGAAACCCTGGAGAACCTGGCGGCGGAGGTCGAGTTCTCCATGGGGACGGAATCGGCAAGCGGCTATCTCTTCGCCAGGAAAGAGGACTTTGCCAGAGTCCTGCCCATCTTCGCTGATCTGCTCATGTGGCCGGCCTTCGATTCCGAACAGCTCGACCTGGTCAAGAAGGCGGAGATCGAGGCCATTCGCCGGCAGAATGACAACCCGGAAGAGATCGCCTACCGGGAATTCCGCCGGGCCCTGTACCGCGGAAACCCGCGGGGTCAAATTCCGACGGTGGAAACCATCGAAAAGATTCAGCGCGAAGACCTGATTGTTTTTCACCGGAGGTTTTTTCATCCCACCACCATTTATTTGGGGGTCTCCGGGGATTTTAAGAAAGAGGAAATGACTGCCGCCCTGGAGAGGACTTTCGGAACCTGGGACCGGTCGTTCATTGAAATCCCATCCATCGCTTTCCCTTCCCCTCAGGAGGAGAAGGCGATTTTTTACGCGCCCAAGGATATTCCTTCCTCCACGATCCTCCTCGGGCACGTGTCCTTGCCCCAGAAACATCCCGATTATTTCTCCTTCAAGATTTTAAATTTCATCCTGGGAGGAGGAGGTTTCAATTCCCGACTGATCCAGGAGATCCGCTCCAACCGGGGCCTGGCCTATAACGTGGGCAGCTTTTACAGCGGCCGGGTGGGGTACGGGGTTTTCGGGGCGCTCTGCCAGACCAAAGCGGAAAGCACCCACAGAGTCATTTCTCTGCTTTACGAAATCATCCAAGGCATGAAAAAGAATCCTCCCCGGCCGGAAGAGATCGACTGGGCCAAGAAGACCCTAATCAACCAGTTCATCTTTTCCTTTTCTTCTTCCGCGGCGGTCGTGGGACAGCAGATGAGGCTTGAATACGACGGCCTCCCGGAAGATTATTTGGAAAAGTATCAGGAGCGGGTGGCCGCCGTGACCGCGGAGGACCTGCAGCGGGTCGCCAGGGAACATCTTCACCCTGGGAAGTCAGTCCTTGTGGTGGTGGGAAAAGAAGAGGGTTTCGAAAAGCCACTCTCTTCCTTCGGAGCCGTCAACCGCATCGAACTAAAATCCGCCCCATAAAAGGAAATAAATGAAAATTCTTCTGATCCAGCCTCCCTACCCTTTCTCCGAATTTCCCAAACCCTCCTCGGCCCTGCTGTCCCTGGGTACGATCCTGAAACAGGATGGGCGCGAAGTGGAAATATTAGACCTTCTCTCCACCCGCTACTCCACGGACAAGATCGACCGTCGTCTGGCTCGTTTCCAGCCCGAGATCATCGGAGTGACGAGCGTGACCATGAACTTCCCCCTGGCCGTCCAGACGCTTCAGTACTGCAAGGAGAAAGCACCCGACGCCATGACCGTCATGGGTGGCCCTCACGTGACCTTCATGGATGAACAAACACTCCAGGAATATCCCGGGGTGGACATCATTGTCCGCGGGGAGGGAGAGGATACGACCCGGGAGCTGATTCAGGCCCTGGAAAAGGGAGAGAGCCTGGAAAAAGTAAGGGGGCTGACCTTCCGGCGGAACGGAAAAGTTCAAAGGACCGGCGACCGTCCCTTTATCCCCGACCTGGATGCCCTTCCCATGCCCGACCGGACCCTCTTTCCCATCTCCCGGTACCTGGCCATGCGCGTCCCGGTCAGCATCCTCTCCAGCCGGGGCTGCCCCATGGACTGCTCTTTTTGCGTCGGCTATCGCATGACCGGCAGGAAAGGGCGGTTTCGGGATCCCTCTAAGGTGGTGGATGAAATCGAGGCGGCCCGCCGGCTGGGGTTCGAGGAAGTCTGCATCGACGACGACCTTTTTACCCGCAAGCGGTCCCATGTCTTCCCCATCTGCGATGGAATCCTGCGCCGGGGCCTGAAGATGAACATGTACATCTTCGCCCGGGTGGACACGGTGGACGAACCCCTCCTTCAGAAACTGAGAGCAGCTGGCTGCCGGATGATCTGTTTCGGACTGGAGAGCGGCAACCAGAGGGTTCTGGACCTGGCGGGCAAGCGGGTCACCCTGGAAAAGGCCCGGCATGCAGTTGACCTCTGCCAAGAAGTCGGCATATCCCCCCTGGGTTCGTTCATCCTGGGCCTCCCGGGAGAAACCCGGGAGACCATGGAAGAGACCGCCTCTTTCGCCCAGAGCCTGGGAATTCCTTACGGTTTCCATCTTTTGTCCCCCTTCCCCGGGACCCGGGTTCGGGAGCGGGCCTCGGAGTTTGGACTCAAGATTCTCACCGACGACTGGTCTCTTTACGACGCCGATCATTCGGTCACAGAAACCGATGGAATTTCGGCGGCGGAAGTGCAAAGCTTCGCCAAATCATTCTTCCAGAAATTAAGCAAGGATATCGAGGGGATGAAACAGGAAACTATCACCGGGACTTACCAGGGTGTTTTCCGGGAGGAAATGGAGAAACGGGTGGAGGTGGACTTTGCCTGGAAACTCCTGTCCCAAGACCTGATCGAAGAAAAGGGCAAGATCCCCCGCAGCGAAGCTCACACCGGGAACGGTCCTCTCGCCCCCCTTGCCCAGCGTCTGGCCGCAGTCCTATCTCTCCCCCTCCCGTTCGTGGAAACCAAGCTCCGGAAATTCGCGGACAGCGGTTATCTAACGAGCCGGGAAGACGACGGAACCATTCAGTGGAATTGGAAGGAGTAGGAAAAATAAGGCAAAGTCTGCCCTATCGAAAAAGGTCGGTCATCTGACTTTAATCATCAGCAAGATTCAAGAGCAGACTTGACCCCTTTTCTTCAGTCAATAGTTCAGGTTTGACCCCAATCCCCAGGTTTGACCCCAATCCCCTCTTCTTTCAAGGAATTCATCGAAAAGGTGGAAAAGAGGTAAGCTTTTCTCAATTCATCTCCTTTTCTCAATTTCTTGGTATTCACCTACTCCTTATTTCCTTTGGGCTTTTCGGTTTAGTAGAAAGGGGGACGTCCATAAAATTATAAATTATTATTGCTACGGTATTACCAGCCCTTTTTCTTTGGCGATTTGCTCCCCCCTCCTTACCGCTATACTCACCGCC
>LJUR01000033.1 GCA_001304105.1 Deltaproteobacteria bacterium SM23_61 | reverse complement strand
GAGGAGCGGAAGGCGGACTGTGCCTGGCCTGGGGAGCCCATACGTATCTCTGCGGAGACACAATTATCCGTCACGGAACCGAGGAGCAGAAGAAGAAGTATGTCCCCCGGCTCGCTTCCGGGGAATGGGTGGGGGCCTTGGGCCTCACCGAGCCGGGAGCCGGTTCCGATGCCGCCTCGGTGCGAACCACCGCGGTCCGGAAAGGGGACTCTTATTATCTGAACGGGACCAAGATGTTCATTACCAACGGCCCCATCGCCGACGTGATGGTCATCATCGCGGTCACGGACAGGGAGAAGAAAGGGGCCGGCATCTCGGCTTTCATCGTGGAGAAGGACTACCCCGGCTTCTCCGTGGGCCGGGAGCTGAAAAAAATGGGGGTGAAAGCCTCCACCACGGGCGAACTGGTTTTTGACGACTGTCCGGTGCCCGCGGAAAACATCCTCAGAAGAGAAGGGGACGGATTTCTAATCGCCCTGGGGACGGTGGAGTGGGACCGGTCCACCCTGATGGCCCCTTTTCTCGGCGGCCTGGAATATGCCCTGGAGGCCTCCGTATCCTATGCCAGAGAGCGCAGGCAGTTCGATCGTCCCATCGCCTCCTTCCAGGCCATCCAGCACAAGCTGGCGGACATGAAAGTCATCCTCGAAGCCATGCGTCTGCTCATTTACCGGGTTGCCTGGCTGAAGGACCAGGGGAAAGGGATCAACCCGGTGGAGGCGGCCGTGGCCAAGCTCTTTGTCGGGGAGTTGGGCATGAAAGCGGCTCATGACGCCGTGCAGATACACGGGGGATACGGGTACATGCACGAGTACCCGGTGGAAAGACTCTACCGGGATTCCCGCCTGGGATCCATCGGCGGAGGCACCTCAGAGATCATGCGCCTCATCATCGCCCGGTCCATCTTTGCGGCGGGAAAACCGATCTAAAGAGGGTGCAGGGTGCAAGGCGCAGGGGGCAGGAAACAGAAAAAGGGTGTAGGGTGTCGGGTATAGGGTGTAGGGAAGAAATAGCTCATAGCTCTTAGCTGACAGGAGCTTTCGATGGATTACGAGTTGAGGGAAGAACAGAAGAAGTTCAAGAGTGACTTCCGGGCCTTCTGCGAAAAGGAGATTGTTCCCCGGGCGATGAAAATCGACCGGGAAGGGGCGTTCTCCTTTGAAAACCACAGAGGGCTGGCGGAAATCGGGTTTCTCGGCCTGCCCTTCCCGAAACAATATGGGGGAGAAGGAAAACCTCTGCTGACCTGCGTTCTGGCCTGGGAAGAGCTGGCCCGCTCTTGCCCTTCCACTTTCCTTTCCAGCGGAATCGGCTGTCTCCTGCCGGGAATGGCCGTAAACCTGTTCGGGACGGAGGAGCAGAAACAGAAATACCTGCGGGGTTTGGTCCGGGGCGAAAAGATGGCTGCCTGGGCCATGACTGAGCCCCAGACCGGGTCGGATACCGGGTCCATAAAGACCGAAGCCCGCAGGGAAGGAAACAGCTACCGGCTCAACGGGACCAAGGCCCTGGTGACCAACGGTCCCATCGCCGACTGGGCGGTGGTCATGGCGGTCACCGACACCCAGGCCGTTCCAAACCAGAAAATGAGCGCCTTCCTGGTGGAAAAAGGAACCCCCGGTTTTTCCGCCGGCCCCCCGCTGGATAAGCTGGGAGCGAGGGGCTCACCGACCTCCGACCTGATCCTTCAGGACTGCATCCTCCCCGGGAGCGGGCTGCTCGGAGAAGAGGGGAAAGGATATGCTCTGCTGGAAAAAGTTCAGCACTTCGGCCGCCTTTCCTCCGCTGGTTACAGTCTGGGGGTGGCTCAGGCCTGCCTGGAAGAAGCGGTCCTTTATGCCCAGAAAAGGCAGGCTTTCGGAAGACCCATTGCCCACTTCCAGGAGATCAGCTTCAAAGTGGCGGACATGCAGATGTTCGTGGACACCGGCCGTCTTCTCCTGTACCGGACGGCGTGGATGATGGATGAGGGAATGGATGCGGACTCCGACCTTTCCATCGCCAAGCTCTTTTTGTCGGAGTCCGCCACCTGGTGCGCCGCCAATGCCGTCCAGATCCACGGGGGACATGGATTCCTCAAAGGCTGCAAGGCAGAACAGCTTTACCGGGATGCCAAGCTGGGCGATCTGCGGGACGGCACGTCGGAGATGCAGCGCCGGAAGATCGCCCTGAACCTCCTGGGAGAAGGGTTCAGGTGAATGCGGAATTCGGAATGAAAAAAATGTTATTGGTTACTCGTTATTAGTGTTATGTCTCAAAAATAATGCCAATAAATCGCCCTGTGGAGTCGAGGTTCGGACCGATGTGCGCCGCCAAAATCAGCTGGGTAAAAGCCTCCTTCAGCAGGGATCCGTGAGATTCCGCAAAGGAACGCGGGCACAAAAGCTGCGCCTCCGTAAATACCCAAAAAGCAGGCTTTGGAGCTCTATGCATCGTAAGATCTCCGTGGGCTCAGGAGGCACCACCAAATATTTTGGCAAGCGCAGCGGTCCGAGCCTCGGCTCCTGGCAACGGGGTCCGACTTTTTCAACGTATTTCTGAGACGCCACACTAGTTACTGGTTAAAGGATAAATGCGGATTTCGGATTGAAAGGGATTTAGCCGGGTTTTCGAGATGCTGCTCAAGGGAGGCCTGCATATTCACACCACCTGTTCGGACGGAAAACTCACTCCCCAGGAAGCAGCCGATGCCTACCAGGAGCAGGGATTCGATTTTATCGCCTTCACGGATCATGACTACCTTTTGAAGCCGGGAACCGACGGAATTTATGAAAAGGTGAAGTCGGACATGCTCCTCTTTCCCGGGGTGGAATTGACCGTCTTTGTGAAAGGATACGTCCATGTGAGCCGGATCATGGGGGAGAAGGAAGTCCTGCACGTCTTCAACCACCTTGCAGACTACAACCTTTCCCTGGAGCAGATGCTGGAGCGGATCCGTGCCGGCGCCGGGATGTTTCCCCTGGACGCGGTGGAGATTACTTCCAAGGGTTTCCGCTGCAAAGAGTGGGAGATCCCCGAGATTCCCTATCCCAAGATCGCCGCCGATGACTCCCACAGCCGGGAAGGGATCGGGCGGGCCTGGATCGAGCTGGAAGCCAAAAGGAATAAAGACTCGATCCTCCGGGCTGTGAAGCGGGGAGATTTTTGGAACTGCTACTTCTAAAATTTTATATTGGACACGGATGAACACGGATAAACACGGATTCATATGGGCAACAGACTTAAAGACAAAAGACTTAATGGGACACAGATGAACACAGATAAACACAGGGCGGCTGCGCCGCAACCAAAAGAAACGATTAACTTTTAACTTGTAACCCAAGGAGCCACCCCCTCCCTTCCCTCCCCCCTCGAGGGGGAGGGTTAGGGTGGGGGGATGGTTTTTGCCTAACAAAATTTAAAGACTTCGCAAAACTGTAATACAGAGGGCACAGAGAAATAGGCTGAAAGATTGGAATGTTGGATTCTTATCGCTCATTTTCCTGCCCATGATTCCATCATTCCATTATTCCATTTCTTTTAATCCTCTGGGATCTCTGTGTTCTCTATGGCTCAAGAAGGAGGTTCGTAATTTATGGCCAGAAGGGTTGCGATCTGTGCGGTGGCCCAGATCAAGAATGAGCCGGACATCTGGTACAAACGTTTTCAGGGAATGGTCCTGGACTGCGTGGAGCAGATCCTGAAGCAGACCGGAGTGACCTTTGACTTGAAAAAAGGGGTTCGCAACGTGGTCACCTGCTCCGATGACGTCTTCGACGCCCGGACGATTTCAGACAGTGCCATGACCGATGTGGTGGGGGCCCATTACCGGGGCGAAGAGAAGATGGCCCAGGACGGGATCAACGGCCTGGGGTATGCCATGGCCTGCATTCTTTCCGGGCACGATGAGGTGGTCCTCCTGGCCGGTCACTGCAAGGAGTCCCAGTCCGAGAGCCGGCGAATGTGCACCAACCTGGCCTTCGACCCCTTCTATTGCCGCCCCCTGGGGATGGACTTCACCAATGTCAATGCCCTCCAGGCCAGGGCCTACATGGCCAAATCAGGGATCCGGGAGGAACACCTGGCCCAGATCGTCGTTCGCTCCCGGAAGAACGGGGCCCGGAATCCCTTTGCCCGGGAGAATAAGATGGTGACCGAGGCAGAGGTCATGAAATCCCCCATGCTGGCGGACCCGGTCCGGGAGCTTCATCATTACCCGGTGACCGACTGGGCAGTGGCTTTTCTCCTGAGCAATGAAGAAAGAGCCAGGGAATTCACGGACAAGCCCGTCTGGATCACCGGCTTCGGCAACTGCATGGACACCTATTTCCTGGGGGACAAGGACCTGGTTTCCAATTTCTCCCTGAAAAAAGCGGCCGAGAAGGCTTACCGCATGGCCGGAATCAAAGATCCCAGAAAAGAGATCGACCTCTTTGAATTGAACGATGCCGTAGCCTACCAGCTACCCATGTGGGCCGAGGGAATCGGGCTCTGTGAGGAGGGAAAGGGAGGCGGCTGGATTGACGCAGGGGGGATGGAAAAACACCGGGTGAACTTCTCCGGGGGGATGCTGAACGGAAACCCGGTTATGCTGGGCGGCCTGGCGCGGGCCGCGGAAGCCGTCCTCCAGCTTCGCGGGGAAGCCGGCTCGCGTCAGGCGGAGGGGGTCCGGAGGGCCCTGGCCCATGGGACCACCGGCGCGGCCGGGCAGCACCAGGCGGTGGTGATTCTGGAAAAAGGATAAACAACGAAGTTTCGGGCTCTGCGAAACATAAAGGCATTTCTCTCGCCTGCTTCGCCCAGAACCATATTAGGTTCATGGGCTTCGCTCGAGCCGCAGAGAGCGCAGAGAAAGGGAAATATTTTTTAGAATAGTATTTCAGGGAGCTTTAACTCTGCGTACCCTGTGGCCTCTGCGAGAGCAAATTGTTTTCGCTCTTTTAATTCCGCATTCCGAAATCCGGAATCCGCAATTTGATGGGGGGCATCGATGGCACATGGGAAGAAGAATCGGAACGTGGGCATCGTGGGGATCGGCCAGACCCAGTACTCCAGCCACCGGGAAGACGTGAACCAGCCGGAGATGGTCCAGGAGGCGGTCCGGCTGGCCCTGAAGGATGCGGGGATCTCCATCCGGGATGTAGACTGCGTGGTCCACGGGAACATGGAGCTCTTCGAGATGGTCCACCAGCCGGACCTGTGGCATGTGCTGGGCACCGGGGGATACGGAAAGGGTGGCTACCGGATCACCACCGGAGGAACGACGGGCTCCACCCTGGTGGCTGCGGCGGACAACCTGACGGCCTCGGGCATGTACGACGTGGTTATGGCCATCGGGTTTGAAAAGCTCCAGGAGGGGCACACCACGGGCGGGATCACCAACATGGCCGATCCCCTGTGGGCCAGGAACCTGCTGACCGGCGCGCTGAGCGGCCATACGGCGGCCAGGATGATCAAGGAGTTCGGGGAAGACCGGGCCAAGCGAGCGGCCATGACCATGCGGATCATCATGGACAAACACGCCTGCCTGAACCCCAACTCCCACCGTGCTTTCGGCCTCGAATTCGACCAGATGGAAAGCCTGATGGAAACCTCTCCCAGGCTGGTGGGAGACCTTCGCCTGATCCATATGTGCTCCCAGTCCGACGGGGCCTGCGCCCTCATCCTGGCGGAAGAAAAGAGGGCCAAGGAAATTTCCAAGAAGCCGGTCTGGATTCGGGATCACATCACCATCCACCGGGAAGAGACTTTCAATGTTTTCGGACTGGAACCGCCGGAGAGCACCCATCACTTTGCCGCCCGAAATCTTTTCGAAAGAAACGGGATCAAGGACCCGCTCGAGTATTTCGATGTCTTCGAGATGTACGACCCTTCGGCCTGGTGGGGCGTGGATTGGCTGCGGGACTTTTTCCTCCTGGAAGGGGACGAGCACCTGAAGCTTGTGGAAAACAAGGAGGTCATGATCGGGGGAAAAATCCCCATGAACCCGTCGGGGGGGGTTGTGGCCGCGAATCCCATCGGGGCGACGGCTACGGCGCGGGTGGCGGAAGCGGCCCTCCAGGTTCGGGGAGATGCGGGCCGGCATCAGATCCCCAAGCCGGTTCGGCATGCCCTAGCCTCTGGATTCGGGGGGACCATATGGACGGTCCTCTTCCTTCTGGAAAAAGAGCTGACTGGATGGGGGGAATGACATGAGCGAATATTTCGGCGTGAAAGTGGAAGACCTCTTCAGTACCATGCCCGAACGCTTCCGGCCGGAGGGTGCGGAGGGCATCGACGCCTCCTTCGGGTATGACATCCAGGGGGAGGGGAAGTGGAAGCTGACGGTCAAGGATAAGAAGATAAAGATTGAGAAAACTCCCAACCTTTCCGGCTGCGTGACCGTCACCACCACCGACGGCGAGACCTTCGTGGGGATCAACCTGGGGAAGGTGGACGCCATGAAGGCCTTCAGCTCGGGCAAGTTCAAGGTGGAAGGGGACTTCGGGGCCCTGGCCAAGACGGGCAAGATGTTCCGCAAGTATGTTCCTCCTCCAAGGGAGTTGACCACCAAGGAATATATCCTAGACATGTTCGGCACCCTGGAAAAGAGGTTCCAGCCGGAGAGAGCTGAAGGCCTGGGTGTCTCCATCGGTTATGACATCGGGGGGGAGGACGGGGGCAAGTGGACCGCCGTCATCCAGGGCGGAAAATGCGCGGTCAAGGAAGGCCTTGCCGAAAACCTCTCCGTGAAACTCCAGGCCCAGGCCACGGACTGGGTGGCCCTCATGCTGGGAAAGACCGACGCCATGAGTTTGCTGAGCGCAGGCAGGGCGGCGGTCGCGGGGGATGCCAAGCTGGCCCTTAAGCTGGGAGAGATCTTCGCCCCCTATGTCCCCCCCGGGGAAAAGGCGGCGGAACAGGAGCTCATCGTCCTGCGCAAGACCATCTCGGTGGATCAGAAATTCGCCACCGGGCCGGTAATGGGTAAATTTCTTAACGGCCTGAAAGATAAGAAAATCATGGCCAACCAATGCCCCAAATGCGGGCGGTTCCAGCTTCCTCCCCGAGAGGTCTGCGCGGAATGCCGGGTGCGGGCGACGGGGTGGAAGGAGGTGGGCCCCAAGGGCCATCTCATGGTCATGGACGTGGTTTACTATGCCAGCCCCGATCCGCTGACCGGAGAGACCCGGGAGACCCCTTACGGTTCCATCCATGTGCTCCTGGACGGGTGCAAGGGGAATGAAACCTTCTGGCACCTTTTGCGAAGGGACCAGGTTTTTCAGGTCAAGGAAGCGTGGGGTGAGGAGAAGGGAACCCGCCTGCGTCCCGTGTGGGCCGAGCACCGCACGGGCAGTATCCACGATATTCAATATTTCGAAATCGATGACTAAAGACGATTCACCGCGGAGCACGCAGAGAGCGCAGAGATAATAGATGTAAAAATACAAGGGGTTTGGGGGGATTTGAGGGGCCGGCTTTCAGGATTAAATCTTTTTACAAAGTATCAACATTTTCCGGATTGGTCCTCACCGGGCCTAGAGAAGAATATTGCAAAGTGAAACCCATAACCTGAAACTTGTTATCCTCTGCGGTCTCAGCGTGCTCTGCGGTGAAATGGTTTTTGAATAAAGGAGGGAAAGATGCCGGAAGATTTTGATCGAGCCGATTGTTTCACCGTAGAAGGGAAAATGGCCCTGCCCTACACCTACTTTGCCGGGAAAGTGGGTTCCCGGTTTATCACTACCCTCCGGGACCAGAAGAAAATCCTGGGCGTAAAGTGCAAGACCTGCAACAAGGTCTTTGTCCCTCCCCGGCAAACCTGTGCCCTCTGCATGGAGGACGTGCGGGAAAACTGGGTGGAGCTGAAAAACGAAGGGGAGGTGACGAACTACACGGTGGTCCGGTACGACGACAGGCACCTGCCCCGCAAAGCGCCTTTTATTCTGGCCATGGTCAAACTGGCGGGGGCAGACACCCCCATGGTCCATATTCTGGAAGGCATCAGGCCGGAAAAGGTGAAGATCGGTTTGAAGGTGAAGCCGGTTTTTGCCAAGGAACCGACGAACACCATCCTGGACATCGATCACTTCGAACCCCTCTAACCGTAGCCTTTTCCCCCTCACCCTGCCCTCTCCCGCGAGGGGAGAGGGTAAACATATTGAAATAGATAAGAAATTCCCTCCCCCTGGATGGGGGAGGGTGAGGGTGGGGGTGATTTATGAGAATTATCCGTAGGGGCGGGTCGCAAACCGCCCCCACGGGAACCCTCTAGAGAAGAATGAATCACAGACCGGGAGATTCTTTCCATGAAAGAGATCCTCGCTGACCTGAAAGCCGAACAGGAGGCCCTGGACCGGTTTCTATCCACCCTGACGGAGGCCCAGTGGCACCTGCCCACTCCGGCCGAGGGATGGAATGTGAGGGATTCCCTCTCCCACATCGCCCACATTGACGAAGTGGCCACGGCGCTCATGCGGGGGGATCATACGCCGCTGCAGATTGCCGCCAAGGTTTTATTCAAATTCACGGAGATCGGCGTGGAAAAAGGGCGAGCCATGAAGTGCTCCCAACTCCTCCCCTGGTGGCGGAGCGCCCGGGCGGTCATGATGGAAGAACTCGCCAAATGCGACCCCAAGCAGAGAATCCCCTGGTTTGCCCGCCCCATGGGGGCCCGGGCCTTCGCCACCGCCCGCCTGATGGAGACCTGGGCCCACGGGCTTGACTGCTTTGATGCGGTGGGAGTGGAGCCGGAGGATACCGACCGACTTCGCCACGTGGCCCTCCTGGCCTACCTGGCCCGGTCTTTTGCCTACCAGGTGAATGGAATCCCCATGCCCGACTCTCCCCTGCGCCTGGAGCTTTTCCTCCCATCGGGTCAGCTGTGGGCCATGGGAGAAGAGAATGCGGGCAACCGGATTCGGGGGAAGGCAAGCGAATTCTGCCGGGTGGCGGTTCGAAGAAGGCACTGGAAGGATATGAACCTGGAGATCGAAGGCGAAGAGGCCGGGCGTTTCATGGAAATCGTCCAGGCCTACGCCGGCCCTCCGGGGCCGGGAAGAAAACCGAAGAAAAAGTGAATAAAAAAAATTTTCTCTCGCAGAGGCCGCAGGGAACGCAGAGATCACACCTTTTTATTAATGGTTTCATTATTGATTTGAAACACCCTAAAGTTCCATTATTGTTTCCGCGTCATGCCCGCAGGTCTTAAGCGGGCATCCAGTGCCTCTCTGGATTCCCCGGTCAAGCCGGGGAATGACGGGGTTTTGAGATGGCGATGTGATCATTATTATGAGACCTTTAATAAATACCCGCCGAAATAGTTTTTCCTTCTCTGAGTTCTCTGTGGGCTCGAGCGAAGCCCATGAACCTAATATGGTTCAGGGCGAAGCGGGCGAGAGAAAAGCCTTTGTCTTGTTCCGATTTGGTTATTTTTTCTTTTCCCGCCTGTAAACCCCCATCAACTGTCCCTTGGAAATAATGTGCCTTTCCATGGCCTTTTCCAGTTCAACCTTCCCTGATTTGGGGTCCAGATTCAAGCGCGCGTCCAGGGCATAGACCAGCAATGCGTACCTGTGCGGGCGGGTTGGGGGGCAGGGGCCTCCATAGGTGTTCTTCTTGAAGTCGTTCAGGCCCTGAACCGCGCCTGCGGGAACCGAATCCTCCTGGATCTCTTTCACCGCTGGATCGATGTTCCAAACAATCCAGTGGACGTATGTTTTGCGGGGGGCATCTTTATCATCAAAAAGCAGGGCCAGGGATTTTGCTCCGGGGGGAACATTCTCGATTCGGATCGCCGGGTTCACGTTGACTCCATCGCACCCGTATTTGGAGGGAATGGTTTTATTATTTTCGTAGGCCGGACTCGTCACCTTCAGCGGCTTCGCCGTTCCCGACTCCTGGCTGGACCCCATGGAAGCCGAAAAAAGAATTGAGAAAAAGACTATCCCCAGGGCCCTAAGACCAAGGTTCATTCTCCCTCCTCGTGGCAGTTTTTTGCATTGCATAGGAAATTGTAAAAGTCTCTGTGCCCCCCTCGGAGATGAAGAAAAAGATATCAACTACAGAGCACGCGGAGACCGCAGAGCAGTTTCTTCCTAAGGACTAAAAACGCGAATCATTTTATGTATATTTGATTCCCTCAGCGTCCTCCCGGATCTCTGCGCTGGGTGGTTCTTTTCTCCTTTTGGGGAATCAAAACGCTGTCTTCTCTGGATCCTCAGCGGATGAAGACAGGAGGATGACCGAAGAGGAAACAGAGAACGCAGAGATCCTTTTCTGAGAGCCCTTTAGGAGTTTTGTCCTTCTTCCCCATGCCCCGGGCCTTGAGCTTTTATCCATTATTATCTCTGCGTGCTCTGTGACCTCTGTGGTTAATTTTTTTTATTATAGCAGCCCCTCGGCCGGCTTTCAAAAAATCCTTGTTTTTTACCCCTCCGGGTGTTATTTTCCATATCATTTTGGCCTTCTCCTCATCAATCTCGGAGGAGCTGATGAAAGAAATTCCCCAACCCCGCCTTGCAGATAGAAGGCAGGGTTTTATTTTTGCTTAGGAAATTATAAAAGTCTCTGCGCCCTCGGGGCTGAAAAAAAATCAACCGCAGAGTACGCAGAGACCGCAGAGCTTTTTCTGGGTAAGAAAAAAAAAGGAAATTCATTTTATGGATATGGACTCCTCTTTGCCTTTCAATCCTCGGGGATTGAACACAAGAGGATGAACGAAGAGGAAGCAAAGAGCGCAGAGATCGTTCCTTTAATGCCCCTTGGCCGTATTGTCCTCGCGAGAAGGGTTGGAAAAAGGGCCGCTTTCCCCCTTGCATCCTGACCCTGATCATTTGGCCATTTCTGCCTCTGCGTGCTCCGCGACCTCTGCGGTTAAGATTTTTTATTTGAATGAGGCTATTCTCATGGAGAAAAATCGAACCCTGAAGAGGCTCCAGGAAATCGTGGGCGCCCCCAATGTCCTCTGGAAGGATGTGGATCTGGCGGTCTTTGAATATGATGCCGGATTGAATAAGGAAATCCCCGGCTTTGTGGTCTTCACCCGAACGGCCGAGGAAGTAGCCCAGGTGGTCAAATTCCTCCACCGGGAAGGAATCAGTTATGTGGCCAGGGGGTCGGGAACGAACCTTAGCGGGGGCACCATCCCCCTGAACCGAGGGGTGGTGATCGAGCTTTCCCGGATGAACAGGATTCTGGAGATCGACGTCCTGAACGAAAGAGCGATCATTGAACCGGGGGTTTATAACCTGACCCTGCAAAACACCCTGGCGCCCTTGGGATACTATTATGCGCCCGATCCGGCCAGCCAGAAGGTTTCGACGCTGGGGGGAAACTTCGGCGAAAACGCCGGCGGCCCCCACTGCCTCAAGTATGGAGTCACAAGCAACCATATCCTGGGAGCCGAATTCGTCTGGCCCAACGGCGAGATGGGCTGGGTGGGGGGCAAATCGCTCGACGCCCCGGGACCGGATCTTCTCGGACTCCTGGTCGGGTCCGAGGGGACCCTGGGCATTGCCACCAAGATTATGGTTCGGATCCTCCGCTCGCCGGAGCGGGTGTTGACCCTGCTGGCCATCTTTTCGTCCCTGGAAGATGCCGGGAAGACGGTTTCCGATATTATCGGAGAAGGAATCCTTCCGGCCACGCTGGAGATCATGGACAACCTGGTGATCCGCGCCGTGGAAGAATCCGTCCATGCCGGTTACCCCACCGATGCGGAAGCGGTGCTCATCATCGAACTGGACGGGCTGTCCGATGGAATGGACGAACAGGCCGAGAAGATCCTGGAGATCTGCCGGAGAAACGGGGTGATCAGCACGCGGCGGGCGAAGGACGCGGGGGAACGGGCCGAGCTGTGGGCCGGACGCCGGGGCGCTTTCGGGGCTGTGGCCCGCCTGCGCCCATCTTACCTGGTTTGCGACGGGACCGTTCCCCGCACCAGGCTTCCCGAGGCCTTGTCGGCCGTAAAGCAGGTGGCCCAGAAGTACAAGCTCCCCATCGGTAACGTGTTTCATGCCGGAGATGGGAACCTCCATCCCCTCATCCTTTTCGATGACCGGAATGCGGAAGAGATGGAGAGAGTGCACCAGGCCGGGATGGAGATTCTTAAGATTTGCGCCGACCTGGACGGGACGATCAGCGGGGAGCATGGGATCGGTACGGAAAAACTGAAGGGCATGCCCCTGGTATTCCGGGGTGCAGACCTGGAGATGATGCGAAGCCTCAAGGCGGCGATCGACCCCAAGGGTGTCTGTAATCCGGGAAAGGTGATCCCCCAGGCCTGATGGGGGAAAGAACGGAACCCGCGTGGGGAGAAAGGAGAGAGAAGATTGACTCCCGATACGGATTTGCCCTCGAGCCTGCCGGATGAGTCGGGAAACGCTTCCCCGGGGGTCTGGGGGCTGCAATCCTTGGGCGTTGAGGTTCAGCAGGTGGAGAAACCTGCCGGGGAGAGAGAAGCCCGGGAAATTCTGACCCGGGCCTTCCAGGGCAGACGGACGGTTTTCCCCTGCGGGGGAGGAACCAGCCTGAGCACGGGCATGCTGCCGCAGCGCGTTGATCTGGCCCTGGACACCACCGGAATGGACAAGGTGGTGAACTTCGATCCGCTGAACCTCAACCTGGAAGTTTCCGCGGGCATGACCCTGGATCAGATCAACGGGTTTCTGGCCGGCCAGGAGAAAAGATTTTTTCTCCCCCTGGATCCGCCCTGGTCCAGCCGGGCGACCATCGGCGGGGCGTATGCGGCCAACTCCTCCGGCCCCATGAGGCTCCGTTATGGAGCGCTCCGGGATCTCGTCCTGGGGGTGCGGGGGGTCGATTCCCGGGGGCGAGAGATTGCCTTTGGAGGAAAGACGGTTAAAAATGTTTCCGGATATGACCTCACCAAATTCCTCATCGGGTCTGCGGGGAGCCTCTGTCTGGTTACCTCCGTGACGATTCGCGTATACCCCTGGCCGGACGCTTCTTCGCTCTGTGACCTGGTCTTCGGAACCCTGGAGGAACTGGAAAAATTCCTGGCCGCCCTGCGCTCGTCGGTTCTGCTCCCCTCCGCGGTCGTCGTGACGGATCTCGCCGGGGGCCCGGGCGTTTCCGATTCAGCCGGGATCCGCTTCCGGGTGATGATCGGCTTTGAAGGGCACGCGCTGGCCGTGGAGAGGCAGAAGAGAGACCTTCTGAAGCTGGCCGGAGAGTTCGGCGGGTTGGGGGGTGCAAGGACCGGGAGGGATATGATGCTGGATGGAATTCGGTCCGCGGTGACCCCCGTGAGCGGGTGGAGAGATCCTTTGTTCCTAAAAATTTCCGTGCCCGTCGTTCAGGGGCCCCGGACTTTCGTGGCCCTGCGGAGACTGATTCATGATCATGGACTCCTGGGGAAAACGACCCTCGATGGCGCCAATGGAGTTATGTGGCTGTACGCCGAGGCAGTCCATGAGAAAACGGCCCTAAATCTGGTGAAGGATCTCCTAAATCTGGTCCCGGCAGGGCAGGGGTACGTAGCCCCAATCCTGGCCCATCGCAACCTTCTACAGAGCTGGGGCGCCAGAGTTGAAACCTCCTTACATCAGCTGGCTTTTCAGCCTCTGAAGGAGAGGATTGACCCCACCGGGGTTTTTCCCCCGATTCTGTAAAAAAAGTTTCAGGAGTCAGGAGCCAGGAATCAGGTATCTGGTATAAGGTTTTTAAAGAGCTGCGGACTGAGGATGGACATGGATGAGGCATTAAAAGCCATTTACGATGAGGTTTCGAAATGTAACCGGTGCGGTTTTTGCCAGGCCCACTGCCCCATATTCGATCTTACGGGAGACGAGCGCAATGTGGCCCGCGGGCACAACGTGCATGTGCGCAAACTGCTGGAGGGAGCCCTGGAGATGGGGGAAGACTTTAAGGACCCTCTCTTCGAATGCCTCCTTTGCAAAGCCTGCGTGGCCAACTGCTTCCCGGGGGTGCGGACGGACCGGAATGTGATCGCCGGGCGGGCGGAGTACATCAAACGGGTGGGCCAGCCCAGGCTCATGCGTTTCCTTTTCCACCGCCTGCTCCCCGATCACGCCAAACTGGCTCCCTACGTACGACTGGCAGCCGTGGGAAAAAATTCCGGAGCAACCCGGCTCGCCAGGGCGATGGGAATTTTGAGCTGGTTCGGAAAGGACCTGGACAAGGT
Organism: Deltaproteobacteria bacterium SM23_61; assembly: GCA_001304105.1. Classification (GTDB taxonomy): domain Bacteria; phylum Desulfobacterota; class SM23-61; order SM23-61; family SM23-61; genus SM23-61. The sequence continues at coordinate 38,283 of LJUR01000033.1, read as the reverse complement.
CGAAGGGATTTTGGAAAACCTCCCCACCTCCTTTTTCCGGGAACGGGCCTCCCGGCTGAATTTGGAACCGCCGCACTCAAAGCTGCGGTTGGCCTACTTCGTGGGCTGCGGGTTCAATTTTGTCCTGCCCCAGGTGAGCGAGGCGACGCTGGAAGTGCTGGTTCGGGTGGGGGCTTCGGTCCATGTGGCGGACAATGGTTGCTGCGGTCTGCCGGCTCACGGTTACGGCGACCTGGAGGCGGCGCGGAAGATGGCCCTGAAAAATTTGGAAATCCTGGAGAAGATCGATGCGGATGTGGTGGTGACCGATTGCGGAAGCTGCTCCGCCTTTCTGAAGGAATACCCCGAACTCTTTGTCGATGATCCGGCTTTGCGGGAGCGGGCGCAGAAACTGGTTAAGAAGGTGCAGGAGTTCAGTGAATTTATGCAAGGCCGCCTGCCCGGGGCGGCCCCTGGCCATCCTTTTTCCGGAAAAGTCACCTACCATGATCCCTGCCACATGAGCCGCTATCAGGGCATCACCAAAGAACCCCGGAACCTGCTCAAAGGGATCCCCGGAGTTTCCTATGTTGAGCTTCCCGAAGCCGACCGATGCTGCGGGGCGGCCGGCAGTTACAACATCATGCATTACGAGCAGTCCATGAAAGTCCTTGACCGCAAAATGGAGATGCTCAAAAAAACGGGAGCGGATATTCTGGCCACCGAGTGCCCGGGGTGCCTCATCCAATTGAGCTACGGCGCCCGCCGTGCCGGCCTGGGTACCCGGGTCGTTCACCTCAGCGAGCTCATGCGCGAGATGATTTGAGCCTTCCCCGATTTCCGGGACAAAGCTCACCCCGCGAAAACCTACTTTTTCGATTATAATGGGAAGCAAATAGAGAAAATCCTCGCCCCCCCCTTTTCTAAAAGGGAAGCTGTGAAAAAATTGAACCGGGGGGCAAAGGCCTCTTATGTTGCCCGGGGAAGGGGAAATTTCCTTCCGTCAAAACCCGGCGGGAGATACATGGCCGTGAAGCACTGCCCGGTCTTCCGCAGAGCGACGTCGGCAACTTGCGGAAACTCTTATAAATCGAAACAGAGGATCCTTGGGCTTCGGTGGGTTCGATACCGGGCGGGCCACGGAGAAATAAACGCCTGTTTTGGCGGAAGGAAATTTCCCCTTCCCCGGGCATCCCCAGGCCCCCCAAATTCCCGCTGCCTGAATTTTTTCACAGCTTCAGGGGGAGGGGGGATTTCGGGACTCGCTATGCTCCAGGCAGGCATATTTTTAACGCCGTGAATGTTTTCCCCTGTGGTTATGGGCTAGAATAATTTTGGAGGTAGAGAAGAATGGGTTTATCCAAACGTGCGCGGGCGATGGAGCCATCGGGAACGCAGGCCATGACCCAAAGGATCCGGGACCTGAAACGCCAGGGGAAAGATGTCCTGGCCTTCAGCAGCGGGGAGCCGGACTTCCCCACTCCCGAACATATCTCCAGGGCAGGACAGGAGGCCATCATTAAGGGATACACCAAGTATTCTCCCGTCGCCGGGATTCCGGAGCTGAAGGAGGCGGTCTGTGATCACCTCAAGGAGTACTATTCCCTGGCCTACCGGCCCGAGCAGATCCTGATGTCCAATGGAGCCAAGCAGGTGCTGATCGAAGCCATGATCGCCCTGCTAAACCCGGGAGATGAGGTGATCATCCCGGTTCCCTGCTGGGTGAGCTACCCGGAGCAGGTGAAGCTGGCCGACGGGGTGCCGGTGCTCATCGAACGCAGGATGGAGGATGATTTCCGGCTCCGCCCGGAACGGGTGAAGGAAAAGATCACTCCCCGGACGAAGCTGATGATCCTGTGTAACCCCGACAACCCAACGGGCGGGGTCATGAAGGAAGAAGATCTCCGGGGAATCGCCGAATTGGCCGTGCGGCACCGCTTTTATGTCCTCTCCGACGAAATCTACAGTCGCCTGATCTACGACGGTCACAAGCACGTTTCTTTCGGCAGCTTCTCGCCGGAGGTGTACCGGCAGACCATCACCGTCAACGGCTTTTCCAAGGCCTATTCCATGACCGGCTGGCGGCTGGGATACGCCGCCGGGCCCAGGGAAATCATCCAGGCCATGTCGGACATCCAGGGCCACTTCACCAGCGGGGCCAACACCCCCAGCATGCATGCCGGAGTGGCGGCCCTCCGGGGCCCCCAGGATACGGTGGAAAAGATGCGGCAGGAATTCGACCGGCGAAGAAAAACCATGGTGCAGCGGGTCAAGGGAATGAAGGGGCTGCGGGTCAACGTCCCCCAGGGGGCCTTCTACGTGTACCCCGATGTTTCTTCCTGGTTCGGAAAAAAGATCGGAGGCAAGGAAATCCGCGGATCCATGGATTTCTGCTCGGCCATGGTGGAAGAGGCGGAAATCGGCCTGGTGCCCGGGGTGGGCTTTCTCCAGGAAGGATTCGTCCGCATCACCTACGCCTGCTCCCTGGAAGAGATCGTGGAAGGGATGAACCGGATGGAAAAGTGCCTGGGGGCTAGTGAACCCTTCCGATGAGGAGAACCAAAATCCTCAAAAACCCCCTCCTTGATTACCGCATTGGCTTCTCCAGGTTCGTTTGGTGACAGATGCCCGGGTAAGTTTTCCCCCATGAACCATCGTCATCGAATGACGAAAACGAGCAACCCGTAACCAGCAACGAGTATCGAGTAGCGGCTTCTATCCCACGATTTTCTTGGCCACTTCTTCCGCCTGGTTCAGGACCTCATTTTTGCCCAGGATGTCTTCCGGATTGCGGACCCCGCAGGCCCGGATCAGATAGTTTTCTTTGAACCCGTACCACTTGAAGAAAGCCTCGTTTCGGGGGAAGACATCGGCATACTTTTTCTCATCGGGCTGTCCCTGGGTTTGAATGAAAACCAGCTTCTTCCCGGGTGACAAGCGGCTCGGGTTCGGCTTGTTGTGAAAATTAGGGACCAGATAGGAGTATGTCCGGTCCACAAAAGCCTTGAGCTGCGACGTAAGATCGGCGAAATACACCGGAGTGCTCATGACCAAAACATCCGCGTTCCGGATGCTGTCCAGGACCGGCTCCAGTTCGTCCTTCAGGATGCATTTGTCCAGCTTGGTCTTGCAGGCCATGCAGGCCTGGCACCCTTGAAAATTCAGCTGGCGGCGCTGCAGAAATACTGGGCCAGGGTGGAGCTGTTCCCTTTGGCCCGCGGGCTTCCTAGAAGGCATACAATCTTCATCCTCTCTCTCCTTTTAAAGGTTTAATTGGGGCGGGAATAACCTAAATAAGAAAGTATACTGAGAAGGGGTTTTTAGAACAAGGATCTTTTTCTTCCTGGCGGGCAGAAAATGAAAATGCGCGGAAGCCTAAATCAGCATTAAATTTATTGTTTGAAATTTTTCGAAAAAAGGAATATATTATAAAAAAGTCATTATAGTCAATTTAACCTTGATGAAGGGGGGAAATCGTGGGCAAAATCGAATCCATGATCAAATCCGAAATCCAACGCCTTGCCCGGACCCTGAACCGGATCACCAAGGAACAGGTACAGCGGGCCAGCGAGCAATTCAAACTGGAATCCTCCCCGGAAGAAATCAAGATCGCACGGTTTTCGCCGGCAAGAATTCGGGCCCTCCGGGTAAAAAAAGGCTTATCCCAGAAAGAATTGGGCATGCTCATCGGCGTAAGCATGGGAACCGTGGTTTTGTGGGAAAAAGGGAAGATTAGTCCCAAGGCGGAAAGAAAGGGTGCGCTCATCGCCCTGCGCAAGCTCAAGAAGCGCGAAATCAAGAGAATCCTGGCGGAAAAGAAGACCGCGGAACCAAAGAAAACAAAAGGGAGAGCCAGGCCGGTCAGAAAAAAGAAATTAGCCCGGACCAAGAAAAGGCGCCGTTAAGCTCAACATGTTTTTTGAACCCTCCCGCCGATTTTGGCATGTCGGCGGGGGGATATTCTCCCCATTCCTTCAATTCGAATAAACCCCACAGGGACAATTCAGCCCTCTACCTGAGACTTCCATTCGGGTAGTATAATTATATCAAAGGCCGGGGTGCGAAAATGCTTATCAAAATACGGGTAGCCCTCGTATCGATTTTTTTTCTTCTGCTCGCACACGGCGAATCCATGGTTTTTGCCCAGGCCTTCCCTCCCATGCCTCCCCAGCATTATCCTCCGACCCCTTCTTCCCCCGCGCCTCCAGCTTATACGCCCATCCCCCCCGGGATGCTGCCAGCCCCGGCTCAGCCAGTCCCTCCGACCGGGGAGAAAGGAAAAGGGGTTGTGAATCCAAGAACCGGAGAATTTTACCCGGGGACCCATGGCGGGGTCATGGATCCCAAAACGGGAGTGGTCCTGCCAAAGGTGGAAGGGGGCTATCAAAACCCCCAGACGGGTGAAACCATTCCCCAGAATCGACGCAATCCCTGATGCCCAGCAGGCCGCCCAGGCTCTCCAAGTCCCGATTCCTGGCCGGTCTTCGGCGCCCGTTGAGGCTTTTGCACCAGACCTACAAACCGTACCTTGCCGCGGAAATCTCTCCCGCCTTGGCCCCGTCCACTCCCTTTTTCCTTCTGCACTCCCTAAGGGTTGGTGGAATCGGCGCGCGAAATACAGGGAGTCGCGGCTATGGGAAGGAATGAATCCATCCTAGGTATCGAAAGTGAAGCGCTGGTACTCATGCTCGCAGGGTGGGCCTGGGGCGATCCACATGACCCGTGCGGTTAGATCCATGATGACCGAGGCATTGGTCTGCCACTGGTCGTACCAGGGCTTCTGCTTATCCGCATGCCGGCAGATGGAGTAGGGATGTCCGAAGTGGTCCCTGAGGGAGTGCATGATTTCCTCGGGGTCGATCTTCCATATTTCTCTCCGTAGAAGCGTTTCCAGCCGGCGGTCCCGGTAGATGCTGTTTTCCAACCCCAGACGGAGCGTTCCCACATATCCGGACCCCGCGCCCTTGATGTGATTGGAATGGACGATGAGGCCGTCTCTGGGAAAAAGGAAATAGGCAGTTTTTGGGGTGGCTTCGATGTCGGCGGCATCGCCCTCCCCCTCTGCCGTGGCTACCAGGTAGTTGCCCGAAAAAGAACGGGGCGTGTGGATAATCGTGCCGATGACCTCGTGATAGGTCTCGTGATTTAAGGCCCGCCGGCGGATGAGGGGGGTGGGAATCCCCTTGTTCATGTTCATCCCGTCCGCTTCGCATTCGATGTAGTTATTGCAGATTCCCAACCCGGCGCTGTTCATGCCCATGCGGGCCAACTGGCCGGCCTCCACGAGGGTGAGAATATCCGGGCCTGTATCCTGGTTGATCTGTAGAAGCAGCATGGTTTCCGTGGCAAAGGGCTTGTAATCCCAGTTCTGTCCCAGGAGGGTGTTCCCTTCCCGGGTGATTTCGGACAGGGCGCAGAATGATGTACACCCTTCTCCGACCTTCAGTTTCTTCACCCCGAAGAGGATCTCCGTCCGCAGGTTGATGGTCAAAATTTCCTCCAGCGCGCGGCCCGAGCCCTTGGCCATTCCCTTCATTTCCTCGAGAAGGGTCTCATCATACTCTTTAATCCGTTTCACGAAGGTCCGGGAAAAATCCAGGGCTTTTTTCCAGTTGATCCCCGATACCTCCTTGAAAGCCTCCTGGTACCTGCCCACGCTTTTTTCGATCAAGGGTTTCGCCTTTTCCCCATATTGCCTCCCGCGGGAGAGGGGGTTTCCGGATACGATGATTTTCCTCAAACCGTTCTTTTTCATATTCTCTCCTTTAATCGATCAGGACGCGGAAGAACAGGGATAAAGCCAACGCGACTGTAGCGCAACCAAGAATTTTATATTGGACACAGATGAACACAGATAAACACAGATAAAATAAAGGTTCAAAATCAAGATAATGAAATTTCCCTTCTTCACCCCTTACCCCTAACCCCTCACCTCTCACCGCTTTTATTGGGACACGGATGAACGCGGATCATATAAATTGGAATAATGGAATAATGATTTTAAATGCTTCTTTTTTTCCCATCATTCCAATATTCCATTCACCCATTATCCCTCATTTCTATTCCTTGTGATCTCTGTGCCCTTGGTGGCTAAAAACCCTATTTCTTAGTCAGTTTCGCCCGGGCGTAGGACAGCAGGCCCCCGGCGTGAAGAATTTGGGCCAACCTCGGGGTCGCCTCCAGGCCGACCTCCACGGTTTTGCCCTGGGTCTGATTCTGGATGGGAATGATCGATCGATGGCCGATCAGGGCTCTGAGGTTGACCATGCGAAGCTTATCCCCCGGCCGAAAAGCGGACCGCTCGTCCGCGTTCTTTAACTCCAGGGGCAGAATTCCGAAATTGATCAGGTTCGACTTATGAATCCGGGCGAATGATTCGGCAATGACCGCTCGAATTCCGAGATACCTGGGACACAAGGCGGCGTGCTCCCGGCTGGAGCCCTGGCCGTAATTCCGTCCCCCGAGAAGAAACCCGGTCCCCGAAGCTTTGGCCCGGGCCGGAAAGGAGGGGTCGATGTTCTGAAAGACGTATTCGGAGACGGCGGGAACGTTGGAACGCAGCTTGAGGATTTGGGCCCCCGCCGGGACGATGTCATCTGTCGTCACGTTGTCTCCCAGGACCAAGAGCAGCTCTCCTTCCAGCTCCTCCGGCAGGGGGCCGAACTGGGGCAGGGGGTGGATGTTGGGACCCCGGAGGATCTCCACTGTTTCGCCTTCCGGGGCCGGAGGCACGATCATCCGGTCGTCGACGAGGAATCTCTGCGGAAGGGAAACCTGAACCGGCGCTCCCAGGGTGCGTGGGTCGGTGATTTTCCCCGAGATGGCCGAGGCTGCGGCGGTTTCCGGGCTGACCAGGTAGAGGTTTGCGTCCGGGGTTCCGCTTCGCCCCGGAAAATTGCGGTTGGAGGTCCGCAGGGAAACCCCTGCCGATCGGGGGGCCTGTCCCACGCCGTTGCAGAAACCGCAGGCCGTTTCCACCAGTCTGGCCCCGGCTCCAATCATATCGGCCAGGGCTCCGCTGTCGATGAGGTCGCGCAGAACCTGCCGGGAACCCGGGGCGATGATCAGACTCATTTCGGGGGGGAGGATTTTTCCCTTCAGGATCGCCGCCACCCGCAACATGTCCTCCAGGGAGGAGTTCGTACAGGAGCCGATGGCCACCTGGTGAATCTTTTTGCCCGCCTCGGAGGCGACCGGCGCCACATTGTCCGGGGAGTGGGGCCGGGCTACCAGGGGCTCGATGCGGTCCAAATCAATGGTCATCTCCCCGTCATAAGCGGCCTCCGGATCGGCCGCGAATGGGGTCCAATCCTGAAGCCGGTCCAGGGCAGCGAAATAGCACCGGGTGTTCTCATCGCTGGGGAAAATGGCGGTAATAGCCCCGGTTTCAATACTCATGTTGGCGATGGTGGCCCGCTCGGTGGCCCTCAGGGTCTTGACTCCCTCCCCGCTGAATTCCAAAATCTTCCCCCGTCCGCCGGATACGGTGAGCCGCCGAAGGATCTCCAGGGCTACATCCTTGGCCGAAGACCAAGGGGGCAGGGATCCCGTCAGCCGAATGTTCATGACCTCGGGCATCATCAGATAGAAAGGCTCTCCGGCCATGGCCACGGCCACATCCAATCCTCCCACGCCGATGGCCATCATTCCCACCCCCCCGGCGGTGGTCGTATGGCTGTCCGCCCCGAGAAGGGTCTGGCCGGGAACGGAAAAACGCTCGAGGTTGACCTGGTGGCAGATACCGTTCCCGGCCCGCGAATAATACAGTCCGAACTTCCGGCTGGCCGAGGCCAGGAAATGGTGGTCGTCCATGTTTTCGAAGCTGACCTGGAGGGTGTTGTGGTCGGCGTAAGTCAAAGACCGTTTGGTTTTCACCCTTCCTGCCCCTATGGCTTCGTACTGAAGGAGGGCCATCTGCCCGGTGGCGTCGTGGATCAGCGTCTGATCGATTTGAATGCCAATTTCCTTCCCGGCAGACAACTTCCCCGAAACCAGGTGAGAGGACAGGATTTTCAGCGCAAGGTTCCTACTCATGAGCGCCTCCCGATATCATGTTTTCGATGATCGCCCGGCCGAATTCGCTGCATTTGACCTGCGTCGCCCCCTGGAGCTGGCGGGCCAAGTCGTAGGTCACGATCTTGGCCCGAATGGTCCTCTGCAGGCCGCGCTGGATGAACTCGGAGGCCTCCTTCCAGCCCAGGTAGTCAAACATCAAGACGCCGGAGAGGATTACCGAACCGGGATTGATCATATCCCGGCCGGCATATTTCGGGGCCGTACCGTGCGTGGCTTCGAAGACCGCGATCCCATCGCCGATGTTGGCCCCGGGGGCCATCCCCAGACCGCCAATCTCGGCAGCCAGAGCATCGGACATGTAGTCTCCGTTGAGGTTGGGCATGGCCAGCACGCTGTACTCGTCGGGCCGGAGGAGGATCTGCTGGAACATGGCGTCCGTGATTCGATCTTTGATGATCACCTTGCCCCCGGCGTTGCCGTCCGGCGGGAGCTCGGACTCCCGGATCGTTTGGCGCGAAAACTCCTCGCGAGCCAGCTCATAGCCCCAGTCTCGGAAGGCGCCCTCGGTGAATTTGAGGATGTTCCCCTTGTGAACCAGGGTTACGCTCGGGTGGCGGTGGTCGATGGCCCAGCGGATGGCCATCCGGATCAGCCGCTTGGAGTTGAATGGACTCATGGGCTTGATGCCGATGGCTGAGTCCGTCCGGACTTCCTGGTCCATCTCCTTCCGGAGGAATTCAACCAACCTGGCCGCCTCGGGCGTACCGGCAGGCCATTCGATGCCCGCATAGAGGTCTTCCATGTTTTCCCGGAAGACGATCATATTCACCTTCTCCGGCTGCCGCAGGGGACTGGGAACTCCCGGAATGTATTTGACCGGCCGGATGCAGGCGTAGAGGTCTAGTTTCTGCCGGATGGTCACGTTGAGGCTGCGGATCCCGCCCCCCACCGGGGTTTCCAGAGGTCCCTTGATTCCGACGCGGTATTTTTTGAAACCCTGCAGAGTTTCCTCCGGGAGCCATTGCCCCGTCTTGGCGTGGCCCTTCTTACCCGCGAGAAGTTCAACCCAGTGGACGACTCGTTTCCCGCCGTAGGCTTTCTTTACCGCCGCATCGAACACCTTGGCCGAGGCCATCCAGATGTCCGGCCCCACGCCGTCGCCTTCGATGAAGGGAATGGTGACGTGATCGGGAACGATCAGCCGGTTGTCGGATCCCAGCTCAATGATTCCGGGTGGAGTTGCCATTTGATGATGTCCTCCAAGAATTATTTTTGGATCATCTCCAAATTCGTTGAAAGCGAAAGAGCTGGTCTTTTTAGAATTTCCTGTAATTTCATGGGCCCTGAAGGAAAGTCATCTCGCTTGCAATCATGAGGCGCCTATCTCTTCCCACCGGTGGCGGGGGTATCGGTTATTTCTTCGAAACTTACTTGTCCCGCCCCCGCTGCGCTTTGCGGATGACCGAAACGGGGGTCATGGAAAGCGGATCTCCCGCCGATGCTTGCTGCGCAATCTGACTTTCCTTCCGGGCCCTTGGCAGGCTTTCATGAAAAATTCGACCAACGAATTTGGAGATGAACCTTATTTTTTCTCCTCGGGACAATATGCTTCCTCCAGGCATTTGAACCGGTCCTTACCGGCTCCGCAGCAGGGGCACTTCCAATCGGCGGGAAGATTTTCAAAAGCAACCCCTTTGGGAATTTTTCCCTTCCTGTCTCCCCGGTCCGGATCGTAGATATAACCGCAGGTACCGACGGCCTGGCATTGGAACTTGTCTTTGTCTCCGCTCATTCCAGGAACTCTCCTTTCCCTTTTCTTTTGGTATTGGAAATTATAATATGTTCCTGCCGCCCAGTCATCCGGGAAAGAAGAATAAGACCAGAGTCCATCTTTCCCGTTCCCCTGGACCATCAGCCGCGATGAAGCGAGGCGTGATGGATAAATTCCGGTACCCATGACTGGAGACGGTAGTTTCGCAAAAAGCCGCAATGGCCCCCCTGCCGTTCCACCTGGACCCGCAGATGGTGGTTTCCCTCCAGCCGGAGAAAGTCTTCCACGGGAATGATGGGGTCGTCGGCCGCGGCCAGGACGAGGAGCGGCACGGACAATTCGGAAAACCTGCGGCCGGTGAGGGTGTAGGTCTGGAAATATTCCTGCGCGGTCGGATAGGGCGAATAGCGGGGCAAGATGCGGTCGGTGATTTCCATGAGGGTCTGGCATCCCATCAGGTCATCGAAGTTGTACCGATGGGGGAACAGAAATTGTTTCTTTCTCAGGGATCGCTTCCATTTGCTGACAAAATACGACCGGTAGACGAAAAAACCCCGGTCCATGGCATCCGTCGCCTTGCGGGGGTCCAGAACCGGGCTTATGGCGACGACATGTCGGAGGTTGCGGATAGGGTGGGCGTCGTTTCGCAGGGCGATCCGCATGGCGAAATTCCCGCCCAGGGAAAACCCCACAATATAGAAAGGGAGGTTTTCTTCCATCGCGGAGACATTCTGAACGGCCCTGTGGGTCTCCTCGATGAGGGAGCTGTTGAAGAGACCTTCGTTGAGATGGTGGCTGTCGCCGTGGTCGCGGAGGTTCAGGCGGAAAATATCATAGCCCTTCCGGTAGAAGAACCCTCCGGTGGTCATCATGTAGGTGGAGTCGGACCCTCCCTCCCAGCCGTGAAGAAGGAGGATCATTCCACGGGAAGAACCCGTCTTTTGACCGGTGTAATAACCGAGGAGACGCACGCCGTCTCCACCGTCGACAAGAATCTCCCGGGCCTCCCGGTCCAGCTGTTTTTCTCCCCCTGTCCGGATTTTCAGGCTGGATAAGATGGTCTGAAGGTGAGGGTTCCTCAGGCCGACCGGGGGATCAAAAGAAGAATGGGGGGGAACCGGTCTCATTGCCAGTCATCGACCCTTTCTCCAACTCTCCGCTCCGCCCTAATTTCTTTAAGATGAACCCTCGACTTTGGGGAATTGGTTCAGTCCTCTTCCCACCCAAAGTTCGGAAAGGGGGGCGGCAACGGCGGAAGGTCCCAGCCTCCCGTGGCCAGGGGTCGGATGTCGGGATCCACCCTCACGTCGAGCACCGTCGGCCGATGGGAGGCTATGGCGACTTCCAGTTGGCCCGCGAGGTCGGCCGGTTTCTCAACCGTCCGCCCCTCCGCGCCCATGGAGCGGGCCAGGGCGGCGTAGTCCGCGCTGAAGGGCTTTCCGCTCTTTCCCTTGAACATGGTGGCGAGTTCGCGATCTTTTCCGAAGTAGCCGAGCTGCTGGTCGCGGATGACGGCGAAGCCGCAGTTGTTCCACACGACCCAGACCACGGGAATCTCGTGTTCCACCGCGGTGAGCACGGCGCTTGCGTTCATGACGAAGCCGCCGTCGCCGCAGACCGTCACCACGGGCCGGTCGGGAGCGGCAAGCTTCGCCCCCAGAGGACCGGCCACGCCGAAGCCCATGGAGGCATATCCCCAGGTCTGGAGCAGCGTCCGTGGCTTCCAGGCATCGTATTCCGCCACCATCCAGTTGTGGTGCACGCCCACGTCGACCAGTACGATGCCGTCTTCCGGGACGACTTTCCGGACGTCGGCGACGACGCGTTCGGGGCGGATCGGCACGGCATCCGAGGTGCGCGGGGGCCGGGTGGCCTCGTCCCACTTCTTCCTCCAGCCTTCGATGCGCCGGAGCCATCCTTCCCGCCGATTCCCGGGCTCGGTCCGGTGGGAAAGCAACTGCTCGAGGGCGAGCCGTGCGTCGGCGATGATCCCGACCGCCGGCTGGAAGTTGCGGCCGATCTCGTTGGAATCAATGTCCACGTGGATGAGCTTGCTGGGTGGAATGCGGTACGTGAAACCGGGCAGCCAGGCGCTGGTCGCGCGATCATCAAAGCGGGTGCCCAGCGCCAGAATGACGTCGGCATTGCGGCAGGCGGCGTTGGCCATGTAGGGACCGTTCCGTCCGGTTACCCCCAGGCTGAGCGGATGGCGGGCGTCGAAAACGCCCTTGCCGAAGGGGGTCGTTGCCACGGGGATGGATATGGCCTCCGCGTACGCCTGGAGCGCCGGCTCCGCATTGCTGAGCTCGACCCCATGCCCGGCCACGATGACCGGACGCTCGGCCTCCGCCAGGAGGCCGGCCGCTTCGCCGATCGCCCGGGGGTCCCCTGCCGGACGGGACCATCGGGCCTCCGGCCAAAGGTCTTCGCGCCGGGCAGCCTCTTCATCCACGGGCTCCACGAAGACATTCAGGGGGACGTCGATGTGCACCGGTCCCGGCCGACCGTTGGTCATGAGGGCAAACGCCTGGCGGAGGGCCAGCGGAAGCATCTCGGAACGCGTGGGCTGGAAGCTCCGCTTCACGTAGGGACGCAGGACATTGATAAAGTCGCCCTGGAAATATCGGCCGGTTTCCTGGAAGGGACCCCGATTCCACTGGCCGGTGGGCACATTTCCGGTGATGTTGAGCATGGCGGAGGAGTCGGCAAAGGCCGCTGCGACCGCAACCACGATGTTGGCCGATCCGGGGCCGCAGGAGGTAAACGTCGCGACGGGCCTCTGGGCGACACGAAAGTAAGCATCGGCCATGAATGCGGAGACCGATTCGTGATGCACGGATAGCGTCTTGATCTCCCCCTGCCGATCAAACAGGCCATCGAGAAGGCCAAGAATGCCATGGCCGCAAAGGCCGAAGATATAGGGTACCTTTTGTTGGATCAGGAAATCGGCGATGTAAGCGGCTCCTTTCGATGTGGACGCAACGCGAGCCGGCTGCCGGGCGTTCCCGCTCATGGGTGATCTCCTTTCAGGTAATGGTGTTCACTCGGCTGCTCGAGGCATCTGCGGGCACGTTTCCGCCGGGATCTCCCCCGCCTCGGATCATCTTCCAAGGCTGCCCCCCGCAGCGTGCCTGGCCGCAAGAAACCCGAAGACCATGGCCAGGCCCAGTTCGGCCCCGGCTCCCGGATATTCTCCACCCACGGCAGAATGCTGGTCATTCCCGCAGGCATAAAGGCCGGAGATGGGGCGGCCGGAGCGGTCGAGCACCTGGGCATGGGCGTCGGTGAGCAACCCGAGGCTCGTGCCGAGGGGGGTGGGAACCACTGGCACGGCAAAAAACGGAGCGCGCTGGATCGGCCCAAGGCATGGGTTGGGCAGGTGGGCCGGGTCGCCCCAGGAGCGGTCGTAAGCGTTTTCCCCCTTCCCGAATTGGGCGTCCACCCCGGTCCGGGCAAACTCATTGTGCGCCCGGATCGTCTCCCCCAGTCCCCCCGCATCCACTCCGATGGTCCGGGCCAGCCCCTCGATCGAGTCGGCAACCTTGAGGTAGCTTCGCTTGACATACCCCCGCAAGAAGGGCGTCATGGGCCTGATCATCCCGAGGCCATACTTCCAGATGAACCGGCGGTCGCAGACCAGCCAGGCGGGAATGGTCGCGACTTCCCGATGGGAACGATACATCGCTCGGGTGAATTCGTGGTACGAGACCGCCTCGTTGACAAATCGCCTCCCGGCGGCGTTTACCGCCACGAGCCCCGGTTTGGCGCGATCCAGGACGATGTGCGGATACACCGCCGTGGAGCCGTCCTTACGGGTGGCAATCGAGCTGGGAAACCACAGCGAGTTGTCCTCTCCCAGCGGGCCGAGCGAAGCGCCGATCTCCTGGGCCATCAGCAGGGTGTCGCCCACGCAGCCCTCGAAGGCCGAAGTGTACTCGGCCACCGGTTTGGGAAAGTAGCGCTCCCGCAACTCCGGGCTGGCAGGGAACCCCCCGCCCGCCAGGACGACGCCCCGGGAGGCGTGCACGCGCACTTCCCACCCGTCGCGCTCGGCCGCCAGGCCGCACACCCGCCCCTGCTCCAGGATTAGCCGCTTGGTCTTGGTCGAGAACCATACCCCGACGCGCCGATCGAGCAAGTTCCTGAAGAGTCTCGCCGTCAGCGCATTCCCCAGCACAAGGCGCGTTCCGCGCTTGTAGCGCAGCCGATCGAAAACAAAACGGGAGACCAGATTCGCTCCCAGCCAAAAAGCGTCCCAGGACCTGCCGATGCGCAACAGGCGCGCCGCCTCTCCGCGGGTCACCATCATCCCGCCAAAGAGCATGAGCTCCGGGATGGGCCAGCGGACCCGATCGAAATCTTTCCCCAGCGCCCGGCCGTCAAACGGGAGGGGCTCCAGCGGCCGTCCGCCCAAGGTGGCCCCCGCTAAGTCCTGCCGGTAGTCCGGCAGCTGGCTGTAGACCCGGAATCCGACATCGGTGTGCTGGGCGAGATAGTCCAGCATTCCAGGCCCCGCGGCGATGAAGGCCTCGCGGAGCTCGCGGCTGGCCCGGTTCCCAACCAGGGCATCCAGGTACTCGAGCGCCACCGCGGCATCGTCCGTGGCCCCGAGTTGACGCTGTTGCCCATTGTTCGGAATCCACACCGTTCCCGAAGAATACGCCGTGGTCCCGCCTACCTGATCGCTCTTCTCGATGAGGAGGGTGCGCAAGCCCTCGATCGAGGCCACCAGCGCTGCGGTCATGCCGCCCGCTCCAGCACCGAGGACAACCAGTTCGTATTCCTCATCCCATTTCGCCGGAATCGATACCACCTTTTCACCTTCTCTCAAAGGAATTCTCGACGACGCCCCCTCCGCTTCCCCCCTAACCCTCCCCCGCTTACCTCCTGCGGCCCCGGCCGGGTTTCACCGCGGGCATGTCGCTGGGCGGCGAGGCCACGACGACGAAGATCAGATCCTCAAGGCCGGTGTTGAAGATCCCATGGCGGACCCCCGGGGGAATATGGATGACCATGTGGGGCTCGACGAGGTGTTTTTTTCCGTCCAACTCCACCATCCCCCGGCCCTGGAGAATATAGTAGAGGTTCTCCGCGACCTTGTGAACGTGCACTTCGGCGTACCCTTTCGGTTGGTAGCTGGAGATGCGGAAGTCGAAATAACGCGTGTCCGCATTGGTCGGGTGAACCAGCATCTTGGAGAAGGCGGCATAGTGTGCCGGCGGCTGCTCCCAGAAGGCCTCTTCGATACGCATCACCTTGGCTTTGGGCTTCCTTCCCTTGGGCATCGATGCCTCCCTTGCTCAGTTTTCCCGCGGCAGCTGGCCGCGGCGGTACCATTCGATGTAGCTCGCCAGCCCCCGGCGGAGGTCATATTTCGGCTGGTAGCCGAGAACCCTCTTGGCCCGGCTCAAGTCCAGCGCGCCCTTGGGGGGGACCACCAGCCCGTCGTCGTACCAGAGCGGGCCCGGGCCCACGGACAGGTCGGCGCCGGGGATAAGTTCTTTCACCAGGGCGACCATCTCGGCGGTGGACCAGGCCTCGCCGCTGGCGACGTTGTACACGTCGAAGGGATGTACCGGGTGATCCAGGGCCAGCAGGATGCCCTCCACGCAGTCGTCAAGGTACGTGTGGTCGATCCGCGCTTCTCCCCCGCAGGAGAGGTGCAACGGACGTCCGGCCAGCGCCGCTTCGATCAAGGTCCGGGGAATCCGCTGGCGGGGAAAACCAGGCCCGTACACCCATGAGGTACGGACGCTGATGAAGTCCGTCTTGTACACCGTCCGGTAGAAACGGCCCAGCTGCTCCGAAGCGACCTTGCTGATCCCGTAGGGAGCGATGGGGGCCACGGGGTGTTCTTCGTCGGCCGGCTCGTGCCGGAAAGCGCCGTAGGTTTCCTCGGAGGAGATGTGCACCGCCCGTTCCACGTCGCCCAGGCGCATGGCCTCCAGCACGTTGAGCGTCCCTTCGATGTTTACCCGGGTCACATAACTGGGGGCAGAGAGAGAAGGAAGCGTGCTCACGATCGCCGCGGCATGGATGATCCGCTGGACCCGGTGTTTTCGGATGAGGGCGAGGAGCCCGTCCAGATCGGTCATATCACCGCTGAACACGGCCACGTTGGACCCGAGCCCTCCCAGATTTTCGGAGCCCCCCGCCTGGAAATTGTCCAGGACGATCACCCGATCGCCCCGCCGGGCGAGACGTCGCACCACTGCGGTCCCCAGAAACCCCGCACCCCCCGTCACGAGCACGCAGGCCATAGCCTCTCTCCATTAGATTCGCCTTATAGCATAGCAAGAGCAGCAGGACAAGGAAAGAATCTTTCTCCTTGCGAATCAGGCAATACAGAGGTCGGGCCCAAAATCAGTTGACACCCAATGACCTTCTAATATATTCTTACTGCCAAAAAGAGAGTTTCCCTCTTGTTTTCCGCATTTGGCCGAGAACGAACTCAGGTCTTAACAAAATTTGACCCCTTGATGTTGCCTTAAAGGAGATCTGCCGGGGGATAGGGTGAATTTTGGTAATGGAGATTCTCGCCCTGGCCTGCTTCTCGTTTTTTCCTCGATTACCCCGTTTCATACGACTCCTATGATCAAGGAATGGAATGCCAAGACCCAATTTACGAGGCCGAACATGAAAACAGACCTCACTCGCGGAACCATTGACATGCATGTCCACACCGCCCCTGATATTGCTCCCCGCAAGACGGATGATTTGGAACTGGCGAAGACTGCGGCGGAGGCGGGGATGGGGGGGTTGGTCCTGAAATCTCATCTGGGTTCTACGGTGGAACGGGCCTACCTCCTGAACCAGATGGTTCCCGGCATCCGGGTATTCGGGAGCGTAACCCTGAATTTTCCCATCGGCGGATTGAACCCTTTTGCCGTGGATTCCTACGTGCGCCTGGGGGCGAAGGAAGTCTGGATGCCCTCTCTGTCGGCGGAGTACACGCTGAATTATCAAAGGGCCCATATACCCCTCCAGGACCGGATTGCTTTTAACCAGGCCCACGGGGGCGCCTCTCCCCCTGCCAGTATGAAAGTTCAACCCGGCGATCCCTGGCCCTGGTCAAAGGATGGCCGGGGCATATCGATTTTCGACGAAAAGGGAAAAATCGTGGCGGAAGTCTGGACCATCCTTGAAATCCTGGCCGCCAGTAAAACCATTCTTGGAACCGGACATCTATCTGTCCCGGAGACCCATTCCCTGGCGGACGCCGCCAGGCAGATGGGGGTGAAACGGATCCTGGCTACCCATCCCGAGTATATGGCCCCGCTCGGCTTGGATGACCAGATTGCCCTGGCCCGGAAAGGGGTATTTTTCGAGCGCTGCTTCGTTTTGACAACGGAATCTACCAAGGCGGTTGGGGGGTTTTTGCCGTTTGAAGTCATTGTGAAAAATATTCGGGCGGTGGGAGTGGAATCAACCGTTTTGGGAACCGACTTCGGCCAGGCAAGAAATATTCATCCCGTGGCCGCGATGAAGGATTATTTGCAACGGTTAGCCGAGGCAGGTTTCAAGGATAGCGAGATCGAGACCATGGCGGTCAAGACCCCCATGGCTTTGCTCGGGGACTGATCCAGCGCTTTCCCCTTTCAGGGACTTCTCTTACAGGACCCCCTTCACTGCGGGTAAGTCCCTTCTTCTTTTATCCAAAGCCTGCAGAAAGCCCGGGTCCACCGGCAGCTGCTCCCAGCCGGGCTCATTTTCGGATGGAAGGTAATATACCCTCGTACGCTTCGTATCTCCCAGGAGGAGAGGTTTCGCCCGGCCCGATTTGACGAGCCTAGAAACACCACTTTTGGGGTTCCCCAGGTCGCCGAATAAGAAGGCTCCTTTCGTCCCCGAGGGGCATTCCTCCACGCATCTCGGTTGCAACCCGGCGTCCAGTCTGGCACTGCAGAAATCACACCCGTCTGCCTTGCCATCCGGTCCCATGTATAATGCTCCATAGGGACAGACCGCCGTGCACACGCCGCAACCATTGCAAAGTCCCTTGTCTATTTTGGTGATTCCATCCTTCCTTTTCTTTATGGCCCCCACCGGGCAGAATCTCATGCAGATCGGGTCTTCACAATGCATGCAGAGCATGGGAATAAAGGCTCTTTTTACGAGGGGGTACTTTCCCCATTCCCACTCAACGTACCGGAGACGGTAATATTCATAGGGGTGCCCTTCATCCCGTGGATGAGCCAGGATGTTGTGTTCTTTCTTGCAGGCAACGTAGCACGTTCTTGACCGTATGCACCGGTTCAGGTCTATCACCATTCCATATTTAGCCATTTTTTCTTATCCCCTCGTCTAGCTTTGATATTCTGACAATGGAATAATTCTTGCTCGTTCCCGCCGCATAAGGCGCTACACTGAGCGGCAAAAGCCAATTATAGGTAAGGCTTTCCCTGACCTTTGGGAGCATCGACGGTGATTTGTGGCCGGAAGCGAAAAAAACCCAGGCCCCCGCGGGATGGAGCCCCTCCGTGACCTTAACTCTTGCTTTTTCCCTCCTGCCGATGGCTGTCTCTTGCAGCACGCAGGGGTCATCTTTCTTCGTCGGGCCGATGCACTCCACTTCAACCCAATCGCCGGTTTGTATGCCCAGCTTTTGGGCCCTGGCGGTATTGAGGTATATGGAAGAATACGAGCAATCTCCTTCGATGGCATCTTCCATCAGGTAGCGCTCGTGTTGGGTGGCGCTTTTCTGATGCCACGTCGCCTTGCCGCAGATCAGATAGAATTCATCGTCCCCCTGCGGTCCAGCGAGGGGGATGTGAATGGGCAGGGGAGACACGTAGGGAGAACGATACCACCTCGATTTCTGGTTGTGGTAGCAGTCCTCGGCCAATTCGTTGGAATATATTTCAAAGCGCCCACTCCGGGTGGCGATGGGCTTGTAGAGGATATTATAGGTCATGGGATGTTCTTCCACATACGGGCCTTTTTCAGCCAGCTTCTTCGCTGTTACCCGGGGATACAGACCCGCCTTTTTAAGGGCCCGATCCCACCATTCAAAATCCAGGTCAAGCTTTTCGAAATATTCTTCCTTGCCCACCCTTTTCGCCACCTCGCTAAGGAACCAGCTGATGGGCTTCGATTCCCCTTGCGGGGGGATCGCCGGGGATCTCATATAGGTGACCAAAACTTCTTTGTCGTTCAAGCCGATCGAACTGTACCCATAAAGGTGGGACCTTTCCAAAAAGGATGCCTCGGGTAGTACATAATCAGCCAGGTCCACAAACTCCTTGGGGACCTGTTCGCCCACGATAATAAGGTCCAGCTTCTTCAGGCAGTCCCAGACATATTTTGCGTCCGGCTGGGTCACTGCGGCATTTTCCGCAGTCGAGAGTACCGCCTTCACCTTGCCCTTTTCGATGGCCTCAAAATGGAGCCAGGGGAGAGCCACGGTGTCAGGGTGAAAATCGGGGGGATCCTTGTAGCAAGGCTCCTTATCAATCGCCTGAACCTCCATCATGTTGCCCTGCGGTCCGGGAACGAAGGTGATTCCTTCACGGTATTCCGGCACTTCCGGTGGCTCGGGCCAGCCAACCCCGATATTCAGCCTCCTCTCGGCAAACTGAAATCTTTTTTTGGTGATGTAAAATCCGCCCGGCCGCTCGAAATTTCCCAGGAGCAGATTGGTGGCGCTATAGGCTCTCAAGACCTGGAACCAATTCGGATACCTCCCTGAGGTAAAACCCGGGAAAAAGATAACCGATGGTTTTTGGGTTCCCAGGTTTCTGGCGATCTCAACCGTTTTGTCGGGAAAATCCGTGTTTTCGGGGGGATGTTTCTTTGCTTCTTCGGCGAACATTTCCAGGGCGGTTTTGCATTTTACGATCTGTCCCTCCAGGGCTACATCAAATGTCTTCCCCAAACCCAGGGTCAATCCATTCCCCTCGCCTGCTGCCGGCAAAGGCTTGGGCGATTCAACCTTGGCATCCCAGGCCAGGTAATTTCCGTCCTTATCTCTTAACGGCCGACCATCCTCTTTAATTAATTGAGGGGCGTTGGTGTATTTGAGAAGAAAATCCTCATCATAGAGCTTTTCCTTGATTAAGGTATTGGCGATACTTAAAGCGAAATTTGCATCGCTCCCCGGCCGGATCGGTACCCACTCATTGCACCAGGGTGTGGAGTCCGCCAACTTGGGATCAATGCTTACGAATTTGCATCCGTTTTCCCTTGCTTTCAGGAATAGGGAGTAGCAGTTTGCTGCACAGCTCCCTCCGCCTTCTCGCGAGGTGCCCGGGAAATTCTGTCCGGCAATCACTGCATATCTGGTGCGGGATAAATCGCTTGTTCCTTGAAGAAGATACTGTCCATGGTTTCTTCCGAAGGTTACCGTTTTTTCGACAAGATGGTCTCCAAAACAGATCTGGCCGTGTAAATAAGATATACCGGCTCTCATCACCGCCGCCCAGTAGTGCAAGAAAAAGATGTTATCCGTCTGGACCGGACAACCCCACCAGATCTCAAAAAATTCTGGATGTCCCCCATCCGTATATTCCTTGACTTTCGCCGCCACTGCTTCAATCACTTCTTCCCAGCTGCACCTGACAAACTTCCCCTCTCCCCTTTCGCCGATCCTCTTCAGCGGGTAAAGGATTCTATCCGGCGCATAGATCCTTCCCCCGATTCCCGCCATGGCTTTTCCACACAATTTTCCATGAAAACCGGGGATGTCTTCTCCCCGGACCTCAATGATTCGATGATTCCTCACCCGAACCTTCATGGGAGCTGCTAGGCACATGGCGCAGGCGCTGTGAATCCATTTCTCTTTTTGGTCATTGGTTTTTGAGGGTCGCATTTCCTTTTCCTTTTCTTTTTGGCCGGTAAGCGGTTCCTTCAATGATTCATTACCCCATAAACAACCATCCCCCTGTTTCCTCGGAAATATATATACCCGTACACCGGTAAAGTCAAGGCAACCGATTGACCCGTTGCAAGTCATACAGCACGGCGCCCCCAAAGGGGCAAGGAGGTTATACTGGAAAACGAATCCCAGCCAAGATTTAGCTTGACAATCCCTTTTCTTTACGCGATTTTTGTCCCATCGGCTTATGGTGGGGAAAAGGTAGATCAAACTGAATACAGGGGGTCTGTGCGGATGTCTAAAGTTGTGATTCGGAAGGCAACCTACGAAAGCCTTACCCCGATCATTCGAGAGATATTCGAAATATTTCCGCTGGATCTTCAAGGCAAGAAGGTCTTTATCAAGCCGAATCTGGTGGTACCTTCGCCCCCCGAAATGGCGGCCACAACCCACCCGGCTTTGATCAGGGCGATCGCCGAAGAGGTCCAGAGGAAAGGCGGACGGCCGGGGATCGGAGATAACGGGATTGATGTCCAGACCCTCTACCGGGTAACCGGGATGGAAAAGGCCTGTGGTCCTTACATGGTTGATATCAGCCGGGAAGCCAGGCTTTTTGAGATCGGAGGCTATCCGGTTCCCATTTCCAAATTTTTCGTGGACAGCGATATTTTCATCAGCGTTCCCAAATTGAAGACCCATCGTTTAGCCGGGATGACCTGCTGCCTGAAGAACTCTTTTGGATTGATTCCGGCAAATTACAAGGCCAGGATGCACGCTCTTTCCGGACACGTAAAGAGGTTGACCGAATTCTTTGTAGATCTTTATCGCTGGAGAATCCCGGATTTGAATATTGTGGATGGGATTTTGGCGATGGAAGGAGAGGGTCCCACCGATGGAAAGCCCCGGGAGGTGGGCCGGATCATAGCGGGGAAGGATGGCGTCGCCGTGGACGCCGTTTGTGCCCGGATGATCTGGGCGGCAAAGAAAGGCCTGGTTCATTTCGACCTTGACCGTGTCGAAACGGAAGGCCCCATGGAAGTGATTGAGGATTTTGTTCACCCTTCCACGTATACGGCAAACACCCCGGGGAAGAAATCTTCCTATGCGGCCAATGCCGAACAATACATGGAGTGGTGGGCGGATCTCGGGAGGGTGAGGCCGCTTTGTAACCCGGCCTTGTGCAACCGGTGCGGAGATTGCCTATCGGCTTGTCCGTCAGGGGCCGTTTTCATAGAGCCCCATCCGGGGATCGATCCCGAAAAATGTTTGAGCTGCTTTTGCTGTGTGGAAGTTTGTCCGGAAAAGGTCTTCGTGCTTCCCATGCAGGAACTTCAGGAGAAGAGAAGCAGAATGGGCATGTAACCGCTTCTAGCTCCTTGGCCTCATCTGTGGAATCCAAGGATTTCGGAATCGGCGGATACCATTGGCTGCATCGACGTGGATCCCCCCACCTGCCGTTTCATCACCACCGCAAAAATAATGGCAATGGATCGCCTCAAAAAAAATCGCCCTTCCCAATTTTTTGAGAAGGGCGAGGTTACTTCGAAAGTCATTCGACCCCACGCCGGACCCTGCATTTAGGGTGTAACCACTACCTTCCCCACTCCTTCCTTCCCGAGGAGGTCCATCCCCTTGGGCAGGTCATCCATGGAGACCTTGTGGGTCACCACTTCTTCCACCGGATAGGGGGTTTTGGCCAATACGGTCAGGGCATCCTTGAAGATGATGGCCGGATAAGCCCATGACCCATGAAGGTCCACATCTTTATTGCAGACGACCCAGGGGTTGATATCGATAGGCCCGGGATCGGTATAATGACCCACCTCCACGAGCTTGCCGCCGCGGCGTACAAAGGTCAGGGATTCTTTAAAGGCCTGCGGGACACCGGCTGCCTCGATCACCACATCGGGTCCCACTCCGTCGGTGATTTCCTGAACTTGTTTGATCCTCTGTTCCAGGGGGAGCTTTGCATTGACGGTGATGTCCGCGCCCATCCGTTTGGCCATCGTCAAGCGACTCTCGATCAAATCCTGGGCGATCACCAGTTTCGCCCCGCTGAAACGCAGAGCGAGAATGACCATGAGTCCGATGGGTCCGGCTCCCAGGACCATGGCCCGACTGCCAACCCCGTAGCCCTGCCCGGCGAAAGGTTCTCCCGGTTGATAGGCCCGTTCGACCGCCCTGAGACCCGTGGCCATGGGTTCAGTCTGGACCGCTTTTTCCATCGATATTCCCTCGGGCAGTTTGAAGACCCAAGTCTTGGGATGCAGGTAGATGTACTCGGCATAGCCTCCCCAGATGCTGGGGGGATTTTTGATCGAGTTAAAGCCGTAAATGGTGCGGGTGGTGCAGAGGGAGGGCCGATGGGGCATATGCAGACAGAACCAGCAGCGGCCGCAGGCCAGGGAACTCGGAGCGATGGCTACCCGGTCTCCTTCCTTGATGGTTCCTCCGCCAACGATGGCCATCTTTTCGCTTGCCGTCTTTCCCACCTCGACCAGGGTACCAATGAATTCGTGGCCCGGAATCAAAGGAAAAGGCGCGGTCTTCATCCTTCCTCGAAAGGCGTGGAGATCACTCCCGCAGAGGCCACAGGCTTCGACCTTTAAAAGCGCACTATCCTCGGGGATTTTGGGAAGGTCGAATTTCTGCATCTCCATCTTGCCCGGTTCCAGCATGACCCAACCTCTCACTTTACTCATTCTGCCTCTCCTTTCTTTTTTCTGGATAAAAAATCAGAACCTCGTTTTTTTCCTGAAGACAAACCCCACAAGACCCCGAACGGACAAAAGGACGGGTTTGCCCCGTGTCCCTTCCCGAATATCCGCAAGAAATCCGCAGATCCATGCCCGATAAACCTGAGGCCGCGCTTTCCCCCTATAGGAGGACCCGAACCTCCAAACCCCTCTTCTTGGCCGCTTGGGCCAGACTTTCCAGGCATTGCCCGGTCGGAGGTTTCAGCTCCCCCAAAGGATAATCTCTACCCAGCATGGCATACTTGGATTCTCCCAGGCGATGATAGGGGAGCAGGTCAAGATGCCTAACCCCGGGCAGGGTTTTTGTAAAATGGAACAGGGCGTCCATGTCTTTAGGGTCATCGTTGAATCCGGGTATGACCGGATAGCGAATGAACAGCGGAAACCCGGAGCCCGCAATTCTTCTGGCGTTCTCCAAGATCAGCTGGTTGGAAAAACCGGTAAACTGGTGATGCCGCAAAGCATCCAACTGCTTGATATCGTAAAGGACCGAATCGGTATGCTGGATGACCTGCTCCATGGATTCCCAGGAAGCATACCCAGAGGTTTCTATCGCGGTTGCGATTCCCCTGGCTTTGCAAGCTTTCAGTAACGCCTCCGTAAAGCAGGCCTGCATGAGGGGCTCGCCGCCCGATACGGTGATGCCTCCCTGAGATGCTTCATAGAAGACCCGATCGCGTTCAACCTCGTCCAAGATCTGGTCTGCGGTTACCCATCTTCCGATCATGGAGAGGGCTTCCGAGGGGCATACGCGGGTACATTCCCCGCAGAGGGTACATTTCCTGCGGTTGATTTCTACCCGGTGATCCTTCAAAAGGATCGCCCCGCTGCCACAAACATCCACGCATGCGCCGCAACCGATACACAGGGTCCGGCGAAAGGCAAGTTCCGGCTTCGTTTCCTGGCCTTCCGGGTTGGAACACCAGAGGCATCGGAGAGGGCAACCTTTTAGAAAAACCAGGGTTCTGATGCCCGGACCGTCATGAACGGAATAGCGTTGGATATCAAAGATAAGGCCTTGCCTTGCGCTCATGAATATTCGACCCGGGCGATGATATCCTCCTGCACCTCCGGGCTCAGCTCCACGAATAGGGCACTATAGCCGGATACGCGGATCACCAACCCACGGTACTGTTCCGGACGTTTCTGGGCGTCTCGCAATGTCTCGGTGCGGACCACGTTGAACTGATTGTGCCAACCTCCCAGGCGCACGAAGCCACGAATGAAGTCGGCGAATTTGGCTAAGTTTTCATCGCCGTGGAGCATTGAGGGGCTGAACCGCATGTTGAGGATGGCTCCGTGAGCGATGCGCACCAGGTCAAGCTTTCCCACGGATCTGGCCACCGCTGTAGGGCCTTTGCGCTCCCTTCCATGAACGGGTGAGATATTATCATTGAAGGGTTCACGAGCTTTCCGTCCATCGGGAGTGGCGCCGCACCGCTCCCCGAATCCGATATTGGCCGTCAGGGTGTAAAGGGAAGGAATCCAGGAGCCCCCCCGCGGATTCGTATGTCCTTTTAGGCTATCCGCCCACAGGTGGAGCACCTCATTGGCAAGAAGGTCGACGTAATCCTCATCGTTACCGAATTTGGGAGCCCGGTTGATGAGCATTTGCCTCAGGTACTCCTGACCTTCAAAGTTATGATCCAAGGCATCGATAAGCTGGGACAGGGAGATCGCTTTTTCTTCAAAGACCATTTTTTTGATGGCGGCCAGAGAGTCGGCAGTGGTAATAAGTCCGACCCCCAGCGGAGAGGTGAAATTATATTTGGCCCCCCCGGCGTTAAATTCCAACCCCCGAGCCAGGCAATCAGAAATAAAGAGAGAGACGAAAGGCAGCGGCAACATATGGGCATGAAGCTGGTCCAGAAGATTGTTGTAGGTTACCAGCTGGGTTGAAAAATATTGGAGCTGCTTGCCAAAGGCATTCATCAGGTCGGTGAAAGAGGCAAACTGCCGCGGGTCGCCCGTGCCCGGTCCTAATTGCCTGCCCGTTAACCGGCAACGTCCGTCATTCAGGGCCATTTCCAGGCATTTTGGCAGGCTCAGGTGTCCCGAATTTCCCCAGCTGTTGGTCATCCCGCATATGACTGGCTCAGAACATCCCAGCGCCCCCCATTCCCGGGCCTCCATTGGATCCACGCCGCACTGGATTAAAGAATCGATTACCAACCGGTCACCGAATACCTTATGCTTGCCCAGTCCCGAACGGGTGACCTCCCCAAATTTAAGAAGGAGATCCTGGGGGGTAGAATCGTTGATGCGGAATGCCAGGTCGGGCTGGACAAGGCGGATTGCAGAATCGGCCTCCAGGCAGAGGTAGGTGAGTTCGTTGGTTCCTTCTTCGCCAGCCGCCAGGATTCCCCCCAGGGTTAGGGCTTGTCCATGAGCCGGGCCGGCCAGAAGTCGTGCCCCTTCATTGGAGTAAATTTTGTTGATTTCGGATAATTTGCAGAAAAAGGAACCCAGCAGGTTCAGCGCTTCATCCCGGGTCAAACGGCCGGAATCCATATCCCGCCGGTAAAAAGGATACATGTATTGGTCGAATCGCCCCAAGGCGATTGCTAAGCCGTTCGATTCGATTTGAATCATCAGTTGGATGAACCACACGGATTGCAGAGCCTCCCAGAAATGAACCGCCGGTCCTTCGGGAACCTGCCGGCAAATCCGGGCGATGGTCCTCAATTGAGCTTGCCGTGAAGCGCTGGCGGTATTTTTGGCCAGCTCTTCGGCCAGTCGGCTATAGCGGCGGGCGAAGGCGATGGCGGCATCGCACACCATTCGGCAGGCGTGGTAGAAATCCAGTTTTTCTCGCGGGGGGTTGCCGCCGAATTGGGCTTCATAATGATCGATTTCTTCTTTGATTCCCTTCAGCCCCAGGCGCAGTAATTTCGGATAATCCGGGACTAGATGGCCCGGCCCCGACATGGAATAATTCTCGTTGGCGATCACGCCCTTTTCTGCTGCAGCCAAAGTTTCCTCGGGTAAGCCTGTCCGCCAGGCATCGCGGAGCGATCGTCTTTCCCAATAGGGGAGGACCTTTCTCAGAAGAGCCTTATCCTTTTCGTGGAGTTGGAACTTGTCGCCGGGACGGGTGGCAAAGGTGTCCATTTGGGATAAGATCCAATCCTGGGCATATTCCGGAAAAAGGGGCGCCGCTTTCGGGCAGCAGGCTTGATTGCCGACGACGAGCTCTCCATCTTCAATTCGAATGTCCATTTCTGAGAGGACCCCAGCCAAGACTTTCGCCCTCCGGATCATCATGGCTTCCCCTTCGGTGGCCCCATGGACACGCGTGGCGATCAGCGCCCGTTGGATGTCCACCCGGCGCTCGGTTTCCCTTATTTTTTCCGCCAGCTTTATAACTTCGGAGAGCATTTTTCTCCTCCCCCCAAAAAAGGGAGGCGAAACTTCTTTTTATTTCACCTGATCCCCTGATTCTGGAAATCGGTTAACAGGAAAACTGCCTGCAGGTGGGCATATCGGATGACGGCAACGATTCGGGACTGAGATCGTCGGAGTGAAAGATTCGCCGGAGAGCCCAAAAAGCCCAACCCTGGGCAGAAAGGATCCCTGAATTCGCCCGAAGGGGGCGATGATTCATTGCTGATTTGCCTTCCCCGTGATTTTGGGGCCCTGCATTGCTTTGCATTGCGCCCCATTTCCCCGCTTCTATTCTTTTCCCAGCATCAGGTTCGGGAGCCAGGTAACGATCTCCGGGAATATCATGCAGATAATGAGGCCGAGAATTTGAAGGGCTACGAAGGGGATAATCGATCTGTAGATGTCCCCCATGGTTACCCCCGGAGGAACCACCGCCTTCATATAAAATAGGTTAAAACCAAAAGGGGGGGTCAAGAAAGCCATCTCCATATTGATGACGAAGAGCACCCCGAACCATAAAGGATCGAAGCCCAGCTTTATAACCACCGGGAAAAAAATCGGTGTGGTGAGAAGGACAATGCCGGTGGGATCAAAGAAACATCCCAAGATGAAAAAAATGACTTGCATCGCTATAATGGTTGCCCAGCCTCCGCCAACGTTGAGAAGCAATTGGCCGATCAAATCCGCAGCCCCGGTTACGGCATAGAGGGCGGTGAAAACGGAAGCGGCGAAAACAATCCAGATCACCATGGCGCTGAGACGCAGGCAGACGAATAGCGCTTCCACGAAGTTAGGCCAGTTAAGCCGGCGCTTGATCACGGCGCTTACGATGGCGCCGAAAGCGCCGATGGCCGAAGCTTCGCTGGGTGTGGCGAAACCGAAGAATATGGACCCCATGACAACGATGATCAGGGAAATGGGAAGGATGAGTCCGGGAATTAAGGCCAACTTCTGGCGGGTCGGCAGTCTCTCCTCGCTCGGCACCCCTGGGCCCAGCTCTTTTTGGAGATAGCTTCGAATGAGGATGTAGGAAACAAACAAGAATGAAAAGAGAAGTCCGGGGAAAACCCCCCCGATGAATAGCTTTCCGACCGAGAGCCTGGCGAACAGGGCGAGGACGATCATCAAAACGCTGGGTGGGATCAGGATTCCCAGGGCCCCCCCTGCGGAAATGCAACCGATGGCGATATCCTTCTGATAGCCCCGCTTGAGCATGGAAGGCAAAGCCAAAAGGCCCATGGAAGTGGTAGCGGCGCCGCTGATGCCAACCATGGCGGCAAAGAGGGTGCAGATAAGGACCGTCCCCGCGGCCAGCCCTCCCCGGAGACCCCCCATCCAGTGATACATCATGTTGTACAGGTCTTCCGCGATCCCGCATCTTTGCAGCATGGCACCCATGAATATGAACATGGGAACGGCCACCAGCACAAACATGTCCATGCACATGTAGTTGGGGCCCCAAATGAAGATGGTGAACAGGGTGGCCACTCCTCCCAGGGAAAAAACCAGGGGCAAACCGAGTGCCAGGAGGATCATGAGGCTGCCGAATAAGATGATCGTAAGCCAAGCAGGTCCTAAATCAACCATGGGTCGGATCCTTAAAAATCCTGAATAGTATACTCAATTCCCGTGCCAACTGCGGCCAGGATTTACTCTCCTAACGCCTTTCGCCCTTTGAAAAACTTTTCGACAGAGGTTCGGCACAATCCAAAAGTCTTTCCATAGGTCTTTAGATAAGCTTTACCCTGGTGGGGAACATCTCTTTCCCGTGAATCACCGTCAGTATGTCCCGGATAAGCTTAGCCAAAGCTTGAAGCAAAAAGAGGAAGCAACCCACCGGCACGGTAGTCCTCAGGGGGTAATAGGGAGGCGCCCAGTAAGTCATGGTCGTTTCCCCGATCTTCCAGGATTCGATGGTCGCTTCAAGGGAGGTCCAGAAGAGCACCCCGAGATAGAGAAGAACGAAACCGAATGTGCCTATGTCCAGGATAGCCTTACCTCTTGCGGAAAAGCGACCCCAGAGGATATCCACATTGACGTGGCCCTTCGTTATCAGCGTGTAAGCTCCGGCCAAGATGATGTAGCCGCCATACAAAAAAAGGGAAATCTCATAAGCCCATAGCGAAGGCCGGTTGAAGAAATACCTCATTACGATTTCATAGATCATGATGAACATCATGGGGCACATCAGGAAGGCGACAAACCACCCGAATTTGGCGTTCACCCAGTCCGTGTAGCGCAGGAAATATTCGATTGCTTTCACCTGGCAGCTCCCATTCGTGGGGAGGGGGGAATTCTCCCCCCTCCCGGTTGCCCAACTTGCGCCCGGCTCAGGGTAATCGCTTGGGGCCGAAGTAGGCCTTATGGTAGGCACGGGCTTCTGTATACACCTTGATCAGCCTGTCGATGTAAGGATCCTTCCCTTTGACCTGGAGGAACCGGTTCCAGCACCATTCCTCCGCCTTTTTAAGTTCACCATCGGGAAGGATTATCGTTTCCATGCCCTTATCGGCCAGTGTTTTTCTGGCCTTTGCGTCCTGGACGATGGTCCGCGAGGTAACGTCCAGGTTATGAATTCTGGAGGCGGACAGCATGATTTCCTGCAGGTCCGGCGGCATGGATTTAAAGGTTTTCAGGTTCATGATGATCTCACAGGTGTCATAGGGGATAATCGACGGGTTGATGAAATACTTGCACACTTCGTAAAGCTTGGCGCCGGCCCACGCGTCAGGGCAGCCAAAGGCGGCAGCATCAATGATATTGGTTTGGATGGCCGTGTAGATCTCCCCGCCGGGTACGGTGACGATGGAAGCCCCGTTATGGACCAGCCAATCGGCCCAGATGCCGAAGGCTCTGACCTTCAGCCCCTTGTAGTCTGAGAATTTCCGAATCGGTTTCGTGGAAACCATGGTGCCCCACTCATCGGAGCACTCGTAGGTCAGGCCCATAACCCCATGCTTGGCGTAAGCTTCCCGCCAGATTTCTTTCCCTCCAAGGACCTGGTACCAGAGTTCCATGAATTCCAGATGGTCGTTGGGGAAGAAAGGTACGGCCCAAAGATAATAGCCGACGGGAACGATCCCTCGGTGGTAAATCGGCGAAGTTACGGCCACATCCGCCACCCCGGAGCCGACCCCCTTGAAGGTCTCCCCGATTCCCAGCAGCACCTCGGCGTCGTAGTTTTTCATCTCGATTCGGCCGCCGGATAGATTGTTGACCCGCTCGCAAAAAAGCTTCGCGGCCTCATCCTGGGCCGCAATGCCGATGCCGGTCCAGTTGCTCTGGAGTTTCAGTTTCCAAACCTTTTTGGCGGGAGCGGCCTTAGCGGTTCCCTTGAGCGCCAGCGTTGCTCCTCCAATTCCCACGGCTGCGCTCTTCAGAAATGTCCGACGATTGACCTTCTTTTTCTCTTTCATAAGCTCCTCCTCCCTTCTTTTTTAGTTACTGCAGTTTCCCCCCCCAACCCTCCGAGCATCTTCCATCCGGAAAAGTCATTCCCCTGCGAGGAAAGGAGAGCACCCGGGATTTTGAAAAGCCGCAACAACCGATTTCTTTAACCGGCACCACCCATCCACAACTTATATTTGGAACTTATGGGGAAGCGAGCAGATGAATATGGCTTTCACTCGTTGACAAAAACTTGGGTTTAAGTGAAATGAATATACATAATAATTTTTTGGGTGTCAAGAGAAAAAACCCCCCAAACATTGCCTTTCGAAATAGCCGCTTTTTTCGATGGCAAATGGATGACTTGCCTTTGAAATGTCGAATCCCTGAGGATGATCTTTATTGATAGGATTCTCCATGTCGGCAGGTGCCTTCTCTTCCAAAATCTCCTCCGGCTTCATAAATCGGAAAGCAAGCTCAGCGAGCCTTTGCCCGGGCCATGGCTCCCCCGCCTTGAATTCGCCGGCGAACTCTTGACTCAGGACACGAGTGATTTCTAGTCCTTTATAGATCATTATGTTTTGTCCAGGTCTGCCATCAGCGGGCCCAACGACGGGGTCTTTGGGCGTCATGAAATTTTTAAAGGCTTTTCATCCTGTGGTCAGGTATGCGAAAAGCACTTTCGCCTTCTTGAATGAATCTTGCCTTTTTTTTTCGGGGACTATAGTATAAGTGGTGATCCGCATCGTCATCTCCTTTAAACGCATGGGGGGGATCAAAATGATACTGGATAAATTTCGAATTGATGAGAAAGTTGCTGTGGTGACGGGGGGCACCAAAGGGTTTGGGAAATCGATTGTCAAGGCATTTGCAGAAGCAGGAGCGGATATTGTTGTGATTAGCCGCACTCCAGATGATGAGGTTAGAAAGTCAGTCTCAGAATGCGGAAAGCGATTTTTACACCTTTCGGCGGATTTGACCAAACGGAATGAGACCCAGACGGTCATCCCGCGGGTCATAGAAAAAATGGGCACGGTGGATATCTTAGTAAACAATGCTGGGATCATTCGAAGAACGCCAGCCATTGATTACTCGATCAAAGACTGGGATGAAACATTGGAAATTGACCTCACGGCTGCTTTTATTCTAAGCCAAGCCGCAGGGCGGGTGATGCTTAAGAAAGGGAGCGGCAAAATTATCAACATTACATCTGTTTTGGCTTTTCAAGGGGGTTTAAATGTCCTGGCCTATTCCGCCGCAAAGCACGGCCTTGCTGGTTTGACGAAAGCTTTGGCAAATGACTGGGCCAGTAAAGGGATCAACGTGAATGCAATTGCTCCGAGCTTTTTTGTGACCGAATTAACCGAAGCCATCCAAAAGGATCCAGTTCGTTCAAAGAGCATAACCGGTCGTACGCCCATGGGGAGATGGGGAGAACCCGAGGAAATAGCCGGGGCAGCACTTTTTCTTGCTTCACCGGCCTCCGATTTCGTTCATGGCGTTATTTTGCCCGTGGATGGAGGATGGATGGCCTGGTGAATTCCACGAATTGGCTCGGGCTCATCTGTATCTCCACGGATGAGACCGATCGGATTTTCCCAATCTCAATCCTCCATGGATTGAGAATTTCTTTGACAGATCCTTTTGGGCATAAATTTAGCACAGATATTTGGATGACGAGTTTTCTATAAATATGAGTGGCCTGAAAGGAGGATGTCGATGGTTTCACCGGTCAGCTAGCTGGAATCGTCGGAGGCCAGGAAAAAAACCACTTTGGCCACTTCTTCAGCCTGAGGCTCATTCACATTCCGGACCGCTACAGCGGCTCCTTCCTGGGCCATCATGGGAGCGATCGCCTTGCCGATCCCCCCTCCCCCCAGTCACGATGGCCACTTCACCCCTCAGCTTCGTCGATTGCTTTCCCCGGTCTTCTCTTCCTTGCGGGGTTGGAAAAATTGCCTAAGGCCGCAGGACGGCTTTGACTCCCTTTCCGGCCACCAGTACGTCGAAGGCCTTTTTCCATTCCCCCAAATCCAGGTCATGGGTGATCAGAGGCTTCAATCGAACCTTCCCCGACTCCACCAGGCTGAGAGACATTTCCCATGCAGAGAAAGAAGAGCTGTAGCTGCAGTGGATGGTTGCCGATTTCCGCACCGCCTCGGCCCAGGGGACGCTCGATTGGTCTTCCATGGGGATCCCGATGGCGATCATCTGCCCATCTCGCTTCAGCAGATCAACTGCCAGGCCAATCCCCTTTGAAACCCCCGCGGCCTCGACCACCACATCGTACCGGCTCTTGATCCGGGCCATTCTTTTCCGGTCCTCCGCCACGAAAGGTTCGAACCCAAGATCCTCGCAGAGTTTCAGCCGGATTTCACGGTCTCTTTCGACTCCCACCACAATCACTTCTTTCGCTCCCACTGCCCGGGTAACCTGGGCGGCAATGATCCCGATCGGCCCGGGTCCGACCACCGCTACCCGGTCGCAGCTGCGAACGCTGCCTTTCACCAGGACACCGTGACAGACGATGGCTGTGGGTTCCATCAAGGCCCCTTCTTCGGGGGAGATCGCCGCGGGAAGCTTGTGTACGATTACGGGGTCCACGGCCACGAATTCGGCAAAACCACCGTTGGTGTCGATTCCCAGCCCCTTTTTGGAGGGGCAAAGATGGCGCCGGCCGGTCAGGCAGTATTCGCAGACTCCACAGGTGGCGATGTGAGGCTCAACTGTCACCCGATCCCCCTTTTGGAAGCCCTGGACGTTCTTTCCCCGTTCGGCGATCTCTCCGGAGAATTCATGGCCCATGACCACGGGGACCCTGCCGCAGATCCATTCGCCCGTGCGGATATGGAGGTCCGTTCCGCACACTCCTCCTGCCAGAACCCGGATGAGCACATGATCGTCCGGGCAGGACGGCTTCTCGACCTCCCCCACCTCCATGCATTCCGGCTTGTTCTCTTTCTTGATCAGGGCTCGCATGATAAGTCCTTCATTTCGAAAAATCCGTACGCTTTCCCATCCCCGACCTTCTCGGCAGACCCGGGTCAGAAATGTCCCCCTCGCCGTTGAATGATGAGCTCATCCTGCCCTCTTAGAGATTCAGGAAGGAATAATACGGATTTTCCAGGCTCTTTTTGATCTTTTGCAGGAACTGGGCGGCCACGGCGCCGTCGATGATTCGATGATCCACCGACAGCCCCAGCTGGCAGATCTTTCTCGCTTTTATCTTTCCTTTTTCAAGGTAGAACTGTTCATGCGTCTTCCCTACGGTCAGAATACCGCTTTGCGGAGGGTTGAGAATGGCGGTAAAGAAGGTGATGTCGTAATTCGCCAGGCTGGAAATGGTGAAGGTTCCCCGGTCGATCTCTTCATGGGTGAGTTTCCCCTGCCTGGCCCGGGCCACCAGATCGGACCTGAGCCGGGCGATTTCTCCCAGCCCCGACCGGTCGGCGCAAGGGATGGCCGGGACGATCAGACCGTCATCCAGGGCTACCGCCAATCCGATGTTAACCTCCGGGTTGACGTAGACCTCCTTTTCTCCCTGGATCCGGGAGTTCAGTAGCGGAAACTCCCGAATGGCCAAGGCGACCGCCTTGATCAGGAAATCATTGATGGATATCCGGGCCTGAAAGCTTTTTTCGAAATCCTCGGAGATCGAGTCCCGTAGACGGATCAGACCGTCCAGGTTCACATCCGTGAAGAAGTAGATGTGGGGAGCGGTGAAGGCGCTCTGGGCCATGCGCCGGGCGATGACCTGGCGCTTGCTGTTCATGGGAATGACCTTGCCCCAGATGCCTTCCGGCTGGGTAGCCGGTCCGGCCCCGGCGGCGCGCAGGACATCTTCTTTCATGATCCGTCCCTGAATCCCGGTTCCCGGGACCCCTGCCAGGGTGACTTTTAGATCCTCTGCTACTTTTCGGGCCACCGGCGTCGCCCTCATGGGCTTTTCCTCCGTTGCCTTCGCTCCCGAAGCCAGATAGGCTTCGACGTCTTTGATCATAATCGTGCCATGAGGACCGGTCGGCGTCACCTTCGAGAGATCGATTCCCTTCTTCTCGGCCAGTTTGCGCGCCGCGGGCGCGGCCTTCACGGGGGGGCTGATTTTTTCTGCAGGGGGGGAAGGAACCGTCACCCCCGCGGGTGCCGGGGCACCCTTTTGCACGGCTTCTTTTTCGCGGAGGAACCAATCCGGAAGGGATTCGCCTTGGGCGAGAACAACCGTGACGATTTTCGTGATCGGCACTTCGGCCCCCTCCGGGTAAAGAAGGGGACCCAGGACCCCGGAAGCCGGGGCGATAATCTCTGTCGACACTTTCTCCGACTCGATCTCGATCAAGGGTTCGCCTTTTACGACCGCATCTCCCTCCTTTTTCAACCAGCGGATGATTTTTGCGCTTTCAACCACCACTCCCAGAGCGGGAATGATTACCTCTGTGGCCATTCCGATCTCCTCGAATGAATTTCTCCCCTTGAGGGTCCATTTCTATCCTATGCTCCGACCATCTCCAAAATTTCTTTGACGATTTTTTGTTCATTCGGGACCACATAGTCTTCCAATTTCGGGCTGAAGGGAACCGGGACATCCAGCGCCCCCAGACGGCGAATCGGACCGATGAGGAATTCAAACCCTTCCTCCGCGACCATGGCCGCAATCTCCGCGCCGAATCCCCCGGTTTTACATGCCTGGTGGACGATCAGCAGGCGGCCCGTTTTCTGCACGGAGTCGAAGATGGTCTTTTTGTCCAGCGGTTTCAAGGTCTGGGGGTCGATGACCTCGGCCTGGATTCCCTTCTTTTCCAGTTCCTGGGCGGCATTCATCGCTCTGGTGACCATCAGGGAAGTCGCCACTACGGTCACATCTTTCCCCTCCCGGACCACATTCGCCTTGCCCAAAGGAATTGTATATTCTTCTTCGGGAACCGGTCCCTTGATCCGCATGAGCTGCTGGTGCTCAAAAAACATCACCGGATTATCATCGCGGATGGCCGTCTTCAGCAAGCCCTTGGCGCAGTAAGGGGATGAGGGTATGACCACCTTTAGCCCTGGAACATGGACGAAAAAGGCTTCCAGGTTCTGGGAATGTTGAGCCGCGGCCCGGCGCAGGCCGCCGATGGAAGTCCGGATGGTCAGGGGAACCTTGATGTTGCCGCCGAACATGTAACGGATCTTGGCGGTCTGGTTCACAATCTGGTCCATGGCCTGCATGAGCAGGTCGGAAAACATGATATCCGCCACCGGACGCATCCCCGTCACCGCTGCCCCGAGCGCATATCCGATGATGGCATTTTCTGATATGGGCGTATCCTTCACCCTTTCATCACCGAATTCCTTCCATAGCTTTGGGTTGGCGATGTAAATCATTCCGAAGGGTCCCACATCTTCTCCCATCAGGAAAACCCGCTCATCCCGTTTCATTTCTTCGTACAGGGCTTCGACAATCGCTTCTCCGAAAGTGATCTCTCTCATGGACTTGTCCTCTTATTCGCAGTAGACATCTCTTAAAGCGTCTTCGGGGTTTGGATCGGGACTGTTTTTGGCGTATTCGATGGCCTCTTCGATCTCCGCCTGGATTTGCTCGTCGATCTTCTTCAGGTTCGTCTCTTTGGCTACCTTTTTTTCCAAAAGGTATTTTTTGAAGCGATCAATGGGACACTTCTTCATCCACTCTTCGATCTCTTCTTTGGAACGGTAAAGGAACGTCCGGTCCGCTTCCCCCTCGTAGTGGCCGCGCCAGCGGTAGGTTTTGCACTCGATGAGGGTCGGGCCCTTTCCTTCCCGCGCGCGGCTCACGGCCTCCCCCGCCGCCTCGTAAACGGCGAGAAGGTCGTTTCCGTCTACCTTGCACCCTTCGATCCCGTAGGACGCCTTGCGCAGGTAATAATCCTGGATTGAGCCGACCCGCTTGGCGGCGACGGATATGCCATAGAGGTTGTTTTCACAGACAAACACAACCGGGAGTTTCCAAACGGCGGCCAGGTTTAAACTCTCGTGGAAAGCACCCTGATTGCAGGCCCCATCCCCAAAAAAGCTGACCACCACCTGGCTGCCTTTACGCATCTTGATGGCTAAAGCCGCGCCGCCGGCAATCGGCATGCCGGCCGCAACAATACCATTGGCACCCAGGATGCCTAAATCGATGTTGGCGATGTGCATCGATCCGCCCTTGCCGTGGCAATATCCCGTGGTCTTGCCGAAAAGCTCGGCCATCATGATCTTCAATTCCCCGCCCTTGGCGATGCAATGGCCATGACCCCGGTGGGTGGAAGTAATGTAGTCATCGGATTTCAAGTTGGCGCAAACGCCGGTAGCCACTGCTTCTTCGCCGATGTAGAGGTGGGCAATCCCCGGAATCAACTGCCGGGCATACATATCCATGACCTTTTCCTCAAACCGGCGAATTCGCAGCATGGTCTGGTACATCCCAATCATCTTTTCTGGTTCCAGCTTCATGTTCTCCCCACTTTCTTTAAAATCTCGCCCACTCATCTGCTGCGACTCGTGCACCATAAGCCAGATGTTGCGATTTTCCCTTCTTTTTTCCTTCCCCTACCTAGCAAACCCGAACCATCTTGTCAATAAAGAATTTATGAATGATATGTTGTAAATAGACATGGGTGACACTTTCTTTTCAGCTGTGGTATAGACACAGCGGCCAATTCGAAGAGAAAGGAGGTCAACCCATGTCCACCTATGAACTTACGCCAGAACAAAAAATTCGTCAACGCTATGCCTGGTTTCAAGAAGCCCAACGATTGGGAGATGTTAATAGGTTTTGGGGACGCCCTTTACTTTTGCAGTTTTAGCAATCGCAGTCGTACAAAGCTATATCTGGGATGGGCGGTCTGAAAACGCGCAAGAAAAGCAAGCAGAAAAGAAATTTTAGCCTGTTTTGTTGCGGGTGCGAAAACAGCAGAAAATCAGAAAGAGGGGAAAATTAGGAAAAAGGGGACGGAAAAAGGGGACGGGACGGAAAAAGGGGACGTAGGTTCAAACGCAACTTATAGATATTGGTCCAGATTACCCACTTCCTCAGAACTGGCATAACGATTTACCAATGACGTGGTAACCCCCAAAAACCGCGCAACCGCCGCCCCAGAATACCCTAATCTCTTGACCGCCACCTGGCAAAATACTTTCCGTGCACCTACCACCGGTCCCTTCCGATCACCTCCCCGAACCTTCTGGCCTTCCACGCCTTCTTTCTTCGATATCATTGACAATAGGGTCTGGAGATCGGCAACCCTACCTTTCCACCCCAGCATCTGCTTCGTCTTCTCCTCTGCCTCCGATAAGACCTGCTCGATGAAATCTCCACTCCCCAAAATACGCTCATCCGATGCCATCCCTTCCCCTCTCCTCCGTAAGGATAATACTTGCGACCACCCTCCCAAACTGCGGATCAGCCCCCCTCCCACTAACTCCGGCCTCCTCCCCCTCTCAATTCCCTCTCTAACATAATTCTCATACGCAGCAATGGCCCTTTTCTTTCTCCGCCCAAAATATCCCAGCACCGTTCCCACATCTTGCCACCCCCGCTTCTGCTTGCCCATGATCGCAGAATGCCCAGACCAATTATAAAATCTCAACTCCTTCAAATTCTTCACAATCCCCGCCCTCAGCGGGTTTAAATGAATATACCGAGTCAATTCCAAAAGATAAGGATCTTCCTCACAGAGAATCGACTTATACCGGTTCTGAAAGAGATGGCCATAACGCTTGTGCCTACGGTTGAAATTAACCACATACCCCGTCAGCAGCCTACGCATACTATGAGAGAGCGATTGGTTCCCACTCCTAACCAATAGGTGAAAATGCGTGTCAAGCAAGGCCCAAGCGCAAACGCTCCATGCCTTATCCTCGCAAAGTTTGGCTAAACGACCCAGAAAATCCTCCCGGTCTACGCGGTTCCGGAAGATTTTACTTCCTTCAATTCCCCGGCCTATCACGTGATGCAGGGTCCCGGGCGCATCCAGTCTTGGCTGTCTCGGCATGACCCCAAATTATAGCCAACCAATTCCACTGTCAATAGTAATTTGTCTTTGAACCTACGTCCCCCTTTTCCCCTTTGAACCTACGTCCGCATGCCGTGCATAACGTATGACTAGCCGGTTAAAGTCCGGCCTTGGGAGTTCGGCAGTTCGCCCAAGTAGCTAGAGAGAGGTGTGAGGGGTAACCCG
>LJUR01000255.1 GCA_001304105.1 Deltaproteobacteria bacterium SM23_61 | reverse complement strand
CACCGGGATAATGGTCGGGGGGTTGATCCAGTGGACAATAATCGTTTTCTCCGGCCGTCGGGTAACGGAGCCGATCTGGGTGATGCTCAGTCCGGAGGTGTTCGATGCCAGGATGGCGTGGATAGGGGCAAATCGGTCCAGCTTGACAAAGATCTCTTTCTTGAGGTCCATGATTTCCGGAACTGCTTCCAAAACGAAATCCGCCTTGCTCACCGCTTCTTCTAAATGGGTCGTGACCGCGATCTTCTCCAGGGCAGCTTTTTTCTCCTTCGGACGGATCATCCCGTGCTCGATGAAGGTATCCAGATGGGTGCCGATTCTGGCCAAAGAAGACTGGAGGATCTTTTTATCGATGTCGTAAAGGAAGACGGAGTAATCCTTCTGGGCGAAGATCTGGGCAAACCCATGCCCCATGATCCCCGCGCCGATGACCGCGACTTTCTTGATTTGACTGAGCTTCATATAGACCCCCTATTGAGGGACTACCCGCTATTCCTTGTCCCCTTTTTCCTCCTTCAGTTCCTTGAGCTGCGGGTAATGCTCCAGCAGCACTTCGGGGACCTTCGGGTTCTTCTCTCCCATTTTGGCCTTCAGCTCCAAGGCGTTGCACGCCGCTTTTCCCCGGTAGTGGTTGTTGGTGATGACGTAAACCTCCTCGGCCTCCTTGGCAATGGCGCGGATTCTTTCGGAGATCTCAAAGAGCTCGAATTCGCTGTACAGGTAATCATAACGGGCATCCCGCCCGGCGTCTTCCCGGAACCACTCCTTCACATTCCTTCCGTGAAGTCGGAGGTATCCGGTCTTGCCGGTAACAATTTTTGTGGGTCCGATGGAGTAGGAAACCTGGGGCTGATCCACATTGCAGAACCCTATCCCGATTTCCCGCAAAAAACGGTACGCCGAAGCCCGATCCCAGGAGGCATGGCGGATTTCCAGGACGAGAGGAACCTCCTTGAATCGATCGGCCAGGTCCTTCACATAGGCGAGGTTTTCTTCCTTGTTGTGAAAGGAGTAGGGAAACTGGAGGAGAAGCGCGCCCAGGCGGCCGGCTTCCAGCAGGGGGGCCAACCCGGTTTTGAAAGTCCCCTCATCGGCCTCGGTGAGAGATTCTCGGGCGTGAGTGAAGTTACGGTAGAGTTTGGCGGTGAATTTGAATCGGGAATTTGACTGGACCCGCCTGGCCCAGCTCTTGCTCATCGCCGGCGTGGGAGGGCGGTAGAAGGTATTGTTGAGCTCGATGGTGTCGAAAAATTCGCAAAGGTAAGCCAGGGGGTCAAACTTGGATCCTTTCTTGGGGGGATAAACGATCCCTTCCCAGTCCTGGTATGACCATCCCGCCGGCCCGATACGGATCATTTTCATTCACCACAGAGACACAGAGGACACAGAGAAAATCCTCAAATGCTGCGCTAAAAATGGATAGAAATGGAAAAGTTCGCGTATTTTTTGACTACAGTTTACCCGCATTCTTGGGATCCGAAAAAAAAGTTCTTGAGCTAATATATTTTATTGTTCTCCGTGTTCTCTGTGCCTCTGTGGTGAAAAAGTCTTTCCTCCGGGACGCGGAAGGATTCACGGCGTATCAAAAGTATATAGGACAAGGATCTATGAATTCAAGGGGGAAGGGCAGAGAGATTGACAAACACTTCTCCATAGCCGATGATACTCGATAATAAATAACAGGGGATGGAAATTGTCAGAGAAATACCCCATGGCTCAAGCGGTCCGGGAGGCTTATCGGAGGGGGGAGGACGATGAGACTCTGGAGCCCCAGGTCCTGGTGGATCCTCGGGGGAATCCCATCGGCCGCTTCCAGGATGGGGATTACGTGATCTTCTACAACCTCCGGGGGGAGCGGGAGGTGGAGCTTTGCCAGAGCCTTCTGGATAAGGGGTTCTCTCATTTTCCGGTGGCAGGGAATCTGCACCTGAACATGGTTACCATGGTTCCCTATTATCAGAAGCTCAACGTCCGGGTGGCCTTCTCTCCGGAAGAGAAAGTCCGGGACACCTTAAGCGAAACCCTCAGCAAGCAAGGCTTGAGGCAGGTAAAAATCTCTGAGTCGGAGAAGGCCGTCCATGTGAGCTTCTTTCTGAACGGCAAAATCCGTGAACCTTTCCCGGGCGAAGAAAGAATCGCCGTCCCTAGCCCCAAAGATGTTCCTCATTTTGACCAAAAGCCGGAGATGAATGCCCCCGGCGTAGCCGATGCCGTGATCCAGAGCTTGCAGGACCGGCAGGTGAGTTTCTGGTTTGCCAACTTTGCCAATATTGATGTGGTTGGGCATACCGAAAACGAAAGGGCCATCCGGAAAGCAGTGGAGGCCGTGGACCGCAACCTGGGCCGCTGCTTGAGGGCAGCCCGCGAGGCAGGAGTGGTAACCATCGTTACCGCCGATCACGGGACCGTGGAGAGATGGCTCTACCCTGACGGAACCATCGATACCGGCCACACCGACAGCCCGGTCCCCTTTCTCCTCGTACCCCCCCGGGCAGAAGAACCCTCCTCCTGGAAGCTGCGGAACAGCGGTGAATTGACCGATGTGGGCCCCACAGTCCTGGAGATCTTGGATATCCCTAAACCTCCGGTTATGACCGGCCGGAGTCTTCTGCTCAAGAAACCTGAGCAGAGGGGAGAAGCGAGGAATCGAGTCCTCCTCGTCCTCTTGGATGGATGGGGATACCGGGCGGAAACGAATGGCAATCTCATCGCCAGGGCGCGCACGCCGGTGATGGATGATTTGCAAAAGATATATCCTTTTGTTTCCCTGGAAGCCTCGGGTGAAGCTGTCGGCCTTCCTCAGCGGACGGTCGGAAATTCTGAAGCAGGACATCTGCATATCGGCGCCGGCCGGCGGATTGATTCCGACCGGCGGTTAATAGACCGGGCCATCCAAGACGGGACCTTCTTCCAAAACGAAGCTTTCCTCTGGGCCATGAGGGGAGCCAAGAGAGAAGGAAAAAACCTCCACCTTATGGGAATTGTCTCTTTCTTCAGCTCCCATGGGTCGCTGGACCACCTCCTGGCCCTGTTCAGGCTGGCCAAACAGGAATCCATGGAAAACCTTTACCACCATGCCATGCTGGGGCGCCGGGGGGAACGGAGAGAGAGCGGTGCCAGGTACCTGGAGACGATCGAAAAGGAGCTCGAAAATATTCTGCCGGGAAAAGTCGTCTCGGTCATTGGTCGCTACTGGTCCCTGGACCGGGAAGAGAACTGGGACCGGGTGGAGAAGACCTACCGGATGCTGGTGTATGGGGAAGGAACGAAAGTGCAGGATTCGGGTTGACAGGGAATAGGACTCAAGGTAATTTAGATCGGACCTTTGAGACGGGGCTTCAAGACTCGACCCGTTTTTGGACTTTTAGCCTCTTTCGGAAAGGGCAAGGACTCTAAACCGCCGTTCAGCGGGAACCGGAAAGAAGCAGATAAAAGAAATTCGGGGCGGCCCAATTTTCCCGGATTAACAGCCAAACGCATAAAAAAGGAGGAGGGGAAAATGAACAAAAAGGGTATCGTTGCTTTCATGGTAATCGCTGTTTTTGCTGTGAGTCTCTTCTGGGCGCCGGAAGCGCCGGCCCAGCAAAAGATCCGCTGGAAGCTTCAGGGCCCATTCGGCGCCGGCATGGCCATCTTTTATGGGGCCAAAGAGTTCGTCAAGAAAGTGGGAGAAATGAGCGGGGGGCGGCTGGAGATCAAGGCCTTCCCGGGGGGAGCGGTGGTTCCTCCCCTGAAGGAATTCGACGCGGTCAATAAAGGAACGCTGGACGCTCACTTCTCCGGGAGCCATTACCACACCAGCCTGGTGGGCCTGGCGGGGGACCTCTTCAACCTGTACCCGGGCGGTCCCGCCCCCATCGAGTTCGCCGTTTGGGTGTACGAAGCGGGGGGACTTGCGCTCTGGCAGGAGATGTACGACCGCCGCAAATATAACGTGGTCGCCCTGGGACCGATGGGATACTCCTCGGCGGAGATGTTCGGATGGTTCAAGAAACCCATCAAGAGCCTGGATGATTTTAAGGGCATGAAGTTTCGCACCGCGGGGATCTGGGGAGAAATCCTCAGCGGACTGGGGGCGGCCGTGGTCCAGATTCCCGGAGGGGAGATCTTTGAGAGCATGAAGCGGGGGGTTCTCGACGCTTTTGAATACAGCACCCCGGGAATGGATTACAGCGCCGGCTTTCACCAATTGGGTGCCTACATGGTGGGCCCCGGAATCCACGCTCCCATGTCGGGCTTTGAACTCCTGATCAACAAGAATTCTTGGAACAAGCTCCCCGCCGACCTCCAGTCCATCGTCCGCAATGCGGCCGAGGCGACTTCGATCCGGATGCTCTGTTACATCGACTACCAGGACCTCTTGGCCATGGACAAACTGAAGGCCTACGGCACCAAACTCCATAAGCTGCCCGGTTCGGTGCAGAAGGAGGTGGTGAAGAAGGCCAACGAGCTCTACGACCGCAAGGCCAAGGAGGATCCCTTCTTTGGCAAGGTGCTTGCCCATCAGCGGGAGTTTCTCAAAAAATACCGCGCTTATAAGGCCTTCGCCCAGCCGGATCCCGATTTGATGACCATATGGTAACGTTCCGCTAGCCTGCTTTTTCCCCCGGAGGCCTTTCTTCTCCAGAGGCCTCCGGGAAATTGGGTATGCCGGAATAACCTTCTGCAGTGGACTGCCCTATGATCCAAGCTATCTTGATGCGCATCGATCGGCTGAGTCTCTGGGTTGCGAAAGCAGTGACTTTGGCCGTGCTGGCCATGGTGTTCACCATCGCCTATGACGTCATCTTGCGCTATCTTTTCCGTTCCCCCACGGTGTGGCAATACGACACCAGCTACATGCTGGGCGGTTCGGTGATCATCCTGGGGGCGGGCTATGTCCACCTGAAAAGACGCCACGTGCGCGTGGACCTGATTTACAACCATTTGCCTTCCCGCGCCCGGCTGATTCTGGACGTGGTCTTCACCCTGCTCTTCTTTTTTCCTCTGTTCACCGGCCTCATTATCGTTTCCGCCGGATATGCGATTCATGCTTATCAAGTTAAGGAATTTTCCGAGGTCGGGTTCTGGCGGCCGTTGATGTGGCCCTTCCGGTCGGTGATTCCCCTGGGGCTCTCGGTCCTCTGGTTGCAGGGCCTGGCCAATTTCATCCGCGATCTGTTCATGCTGGTCAAGGCGAAAGAACCATGATTCCCATAAGCCCGGAAACAGCCACCGTTTTGATGTTCGGGGGGATCATTTTG
>LJUR01000254.1 GCA_001304105.1 Deltaproteobacteria bacterium SM23_61 | reverse complement strand
CGCCGGATTTTTATGGACGGGTGGCGCGGATCGGAAAGAATCATGGAGCCAAGGTCATCATCGACACATCCGGCGAGGCCCTGAACCGGGCGCTGCGGGAAGGGGGCTATCTGATGAAACCCAATTACCGCGAATTCAGGGACCTCGTGGGGCTGGATATGAAAGAAGAGTCGCAGATGGAAGCGGAGGCGGTAAAGATGGTGAAAAGCGGCCGGTGTGAAATCCTGGTCATTTCTCTCGGAGCGGCCGGCGCTCTGCTGGTATCCAAAGAGGTTGTCGAGTGTATCCGGCCGCCCACCGTGCCGATCCTCAGCAAGGTCGGAGCCGGCGACAGCATGGTGGCCGGGACGGTCCTGAGCCTGGCGCGCGGCCGAACGCCGCGCGATGCCGTCCTTTTCGGAATCGC
The DNA here is from genome assembly GCA_001304105.1 of Deltaproteobacteria bacterium SM23_61. Lineage (GTDB taxonomy): Bacteria > Desulfobacterota > SM23-61 > SM23-61 > SM23-61 > SM23-61. Next base: position 4,840 of record LJUR01000254.1, on the reverse strand, counting down.
CGCCGGCACCGCCGCGGTCATGACCCCGGGCACGGAACTCTGCCGGAAAGAAGATACCGAACGCCTGTATGAAAAAATGGCCGCTGTCCGCCTTCAGGAGCCGGAGGTGGCCAGGCCGTAGCGCCGGGGGTGGGAACGCATCTCTTCGATGAAATCGGCTACCAGCCTTTCCAAGTCTGAATAGAGGGGTTCCCAGCCCCATTCCTCCTGGGCCCGGCGGTCGTCGATTTCCTCCATGCGCAGAGTTTCAAAAAATTCCATCACCTCGGGTTGGGGGCGATACGTGATCCTCGCCCCGGGCATGTGCTTTTTCACCACGGCTTCCAACTCCCGGGCGGTCCGGGTGGGAGTCACCCCGCTTACGTTGTAATTCATCGTCCGGATCTTCTCTTTTTCCGCCCGGTACACCATGTCCGTACAGCGGGCGGCGTCTTTGAAATACATCACCGGGATCTTGGTTTCTCCGGAAACATAGCATTCAAAAGGTTTTTCCAGGAAGGCGGATTCAATCATCCAGGCGTTATACTGGGCGACCCCCGGGGTCCGGACGCCCGGTCCGATGACCGAGGGGTATCGGACGGAGCGAAAATCCAGCCCGAACTTCCGGTGGTAAAAACGGCCCAGAAGCTCGCAGTATAGCTTTCCGCATCCGTACATGGTGATGGGCCGTTGCAGCGTTTCGTCGGTCACCGCCCCGGTGGTTCCCAAACCGTAGGTTCCCGCGGTGCTGGCAAAGACCACTTTCCCCACGCCAAAAAGGCGGGCCGCTTCCAGGACCTGCAGGGTCCCCTGAACATTCACCTGAAAAGAGGCCCAGGGGTTGGCGTCCGAAGGCACGCTCAGCATGGACCCGAGGTGGTAAATCCCCTCGATTTGATTTTCTCTGACGACGTTGAATACCTCCGCACCAACCTTCAAATCACCCGGAATGATTTGCACCTTTCCCTCGATTCCCTCCAGGCGGTCCCGGTTGGGAAAGAGGTCGAAAAGAATGATTTTTTCATCCCGGCCGGCGAGGGTACGGGCTAACTCCGCCCCGACGAATCCCGTTCCACCGGTGATCAGTTTGGCCATCGATTTCACCTCCCGCAATCCCAGGGTGCTTTTCATAAAACCCGTTTCCCCAAAGAGCCTGGGTTTCGGGTTATTTCAGAATCATGGACGGAAGCCAGAGAGCCAGGGGCTTATAGGCCAAAACCAGTGCGGTCCCGAAGATTTGCAGCAGAACGAAGGGAATGACTCCTTTGTAAATGTCTCCCAGAGTCACTCCCGGGGGGGCGATTCCCTTGAGATAAAAGATCGAAAAGGCAAACGGGGGGGTCAGGAAAGAGGTCTGCAGGAGAACGCAGATGACGGTTCCCGCCCACAAAGGGTCGAACCCCAGGCTGGCCAGCAGGGGACCGAATATGGGAACGATCAAAAAGATGATGCCGATCCAATCCATCATCATCCCCAAAAGGAAAACGATGGTCAAAACCAGCAGGAAGATCCCCCACGGGCTGAAGCCGAGTCCCTTCATGAATTCGCCGATCACATCCCCGCCCCCGAGGCCGAGAAAAGTGCCGGTGAAAAGGTTGGCCCCCAGGGCCACAAAAATCACCATCGTGCTGATCTTCAGGGTGGAGAAGACGGTCTCCTGGAGATTCTTCAAGTTCAGCTTTCCGTACAAAAACGTCAACAGGACCGCGCCCAGGGCACCCATGGCCGCAGCCTCCGTGGGAGCGGCAAGGCCGAAGAAGATGGTTCCCAGGACCGCCAGAACGAGAAAGATAAAGGGGAACAGGCCGATCAACCCCTCGCGGAGCATGGACAGAAGATGAATCTTCGGCCTCTCTTCTTTGGAAAGGGCCGGCCCCCATTCCGGTTTTATGAGGCAGGCAATCAAAATATAGACGATATACAGGCCGGCGAGGAGAAGACCGGGAATGATAGCGGCGAAAAGCATCCGGGCCACCGATACCCCGGCCATGGGAGCATAGATGATGAGCATGATGCTGGGCGGGATGATAATCCCGAGGGTGCCCCCCGCGCAGACGCAGCCGGTGGCCAAGGGCTTGTTGTAATTCCGCTTCACCATGGCCGGCAGGGCCAGAAGTCCCATGGTAACGACGGAAGCTCCGATGATTCCGGTGGTGGCGGCGAAGAGGGTGCAGATCACCACCGTGGCGATGGCCAAGCCGCCCTTCACCGGCCCGAACCATTGGTGCATGATTTCGTAGGCCCGTTCCGCGATCCCGGCCCGTTCGATCATACAGCCCATAAAAACGAAGAGCGGGACACAGGCAAAAATATACTCGGACAATACTCCATAGGAGCGAATGGGAAGCAGGTAAAGGATCTGTTGGGGGCCCCAGGTGATGATGCCGAACAGCACGCCCAGTCCCCCGAAGACAAAGGCCACGGGGAAGCCGCTGGCCACCCCGACCAGCACAGCCGCGAACATGAGCACCACTGCAAGTTCCGGGGTTATCATGGTTTCCCCTTCATTGCAAGGAGAAGCTGGCGGATGAATTTGGCCAACCCCTGGAGGGCCAGCAAATAGAACCCTGCCACCATGATCGTTTTGAAGGGATAGACGGGGGGTTTCCAGAGGCTGACCGCCGACCTTTCATCACCCCTCCAGGAGATGACCGCAAAATCGGTGCAGGCGAAGACCAGCAGAATAAGAAGGGGGAAAAAAAAGATTAGGTAGAGGATCACCTCCAGGACCGCTCTCTTCCGCTGCGGGAGGCGGCTGGAAAAAACATCCACCCGGACATGACCTTCCGCAAGGAAGGTGCAGGCGGCGCCCAGAATGGTATAGGCCCCGAAGATCATCCAGGTCAGGTCGTAGGCAAAATCGGTGGGCTTGCCGAAGACGTACCGGGCCACGACCTCCACGGCAAGTACCCCGGTCAATGCCAGAACCAGCCAGCTGACCGCCTTTCCGGCCTTGTCGCTGATGAAATCCACGGTCTGAAGAAAAAGGTTCATCTTTCCCCCCATGGGTTTAGAGGGCTCCCCTCCGCTGGGAGGGGGCCCTCCCCGGCGCCTCACTTTGCGATTTTATCGTAGGGCAATTGGATGGCCTGCCGGTAGGGGTACCATTTCGCCATCCAGGCCTTTTGCGAGTCCCAGACCTTCTTGAAGAAGGGGTCTTTGGCGGATTGCTGGTCCAGGTACTTCCAGGCCCAATTCACCATGGTTTCCACGGTTTTGGGCTCCATGACCACTTTGATGTTGCCCCTCTTTTCAAACTCGGCCAGGGCCTTTATATTTTCGTTGTCCCCCCAGTGCCAGCTGTCAAATACGTGGAGGTGGCAGATTTTTTCCACCAGGATCTTCAGCTCATTGGGCAGCTTTTCCCAGGCCTGCTTGTTGACCAGCAATTCGGGTTGGCCGGTGGGCTGGTGGATCCCCGGGTAGTGATAGTATTTGCAGACGTCGCCGTACCCCGCCTTCAGGTCGAAAATGGGAACGCTGTATTCGGCGGCGTCAATCACTCCCCTTTCCAGGGCCGGCAGTATCTCGGCAGCCGGCAAAAAAACTACCGACATCCCGTTGGCCTGCAGGACATGGCCCATGAGCGGCATCATCCGCATCTTTAATCCCTTGAAGTCTTCGATGCGGCGCAGGGGCTTTTTGGCCCACATGAAGATCTCCATGCTGATGGTGCCGGCATGGATGGTCTTGATGTTATACTTATAACGATCATACATTTCCTGCCACAGTTCCTTGCCGCCGCCATGCTGCACCCACATGATCTGGTCGAAAGTCGAGAATCCCCCCGGTACGGAACAAAAGAGGGGTGAAACGGGGATCTTGCCGATCCACTGGGCAGAATAGCCGTAGTTCGCTTCGAAGACGCCCTTGCTGACCGCATCCAGGGCTTCGAAGGGAGGCACCAGCGCTCCCGCCGGATGGACCTTCCACACCAGGCGGCCCTGGGTGAGCTTTTCAATGTCCGCGGCCAGGCGGAGCAGGAGGTCATGGAAGAAAAGCCCCGCAGGCACGAATCCCTGGACCCTCCAGACGATGGGCTTGGGTTTTTGGGGCGCTGAATCGGCCGAAAGCGGGAAGGCCATAAGGCATCCCAGGATCAGGCTGAAGGCAATGAAGACGGAAAACAGGCGTTTCTTTGATTCCATGGGCCAAACCTCCTTTTTTTGTATTTTTGGGGTGAAACCCGTCGTCGGACCCCCAAATGGAAGGCCATTCATCCCAGCCGTTTCTAAAAAAGAGCCTGCAGATAAAACACCCTCTGAAGAATAGAACCTGAAAGTGGGTGAAATTACTATAAAGAAGGGGAAAATTTATGTCAAGATTTTTCGTGGAAAAAGCTGGGGGGTCAAGAAATACCGTGACTCCTGCTCCCGAACCTGCTATCCTTTTTTCTCTTTGGCCCAATATAAGCTCTTCAGCCGATCCAAAAACTCCCGGTCCCGTCTTTGGACGACCTCATCCAATGCTTCTTTGGAAAAATCCGATTGATAATCATAAAAACCTTTGCCGCTCTTAATACCCGTATGGCCTTGAGAAACCAAACGCCGGAGAGCCTGGGATGGCTCTGTGGAACTCTGAATTTGCGGGAGCAGGTTCTCGCAGACCCTCAGCCAAAGGTCCAACCCTCCCAGGTCGGCCGTAAGCAAGGGTCCTATGCTTGCCAGGCGAAAACCGATGCTTCCCCTCACCGCCCGGTCAATGTCCGCGGCGCTGGCCAGGCCTTTTTCATAAAGATCAAAAACTTCCCTGACCATGGCAATCTGAATTCGGTTCACCAGAAAACCCGGAAGTTCCCGATGAATCCTGACCGGCTCTTTCCTGATCTTCGTCAGGAGCTGATGGGCAATTTCCATGGTTT
>LJUR01000253.1 GCA_001304105.1 Deltaproteobacteria bacterium SM23_61 | reverse complement strand
TCCACCCTCTCCGCCTCATCCTTGTTTCCGGGGTCGTAGGTCATCAGGGGGTGCATATTGCCGTCGCCGGCATGGGCCAGGAGGTAGATGGTGATGTTGTACTTCTTCTCGATTTCATTCAGCCGCCGCACCATGGCCGGAATTTTGCTGATGGGAACGGTTGCGTCTTCGGTCACCATGGTTTTGCTGAGCCGGTAGAGGGCCACCGACCCCAGTTTCCGCGCCATCCACATCCGCTCGGCCTCCTCTTCGGTCTGGGCCAAGGTAATGTTAAAAGCCCCCTGGGCCTCGCAGAATTCCCTGGCGATTTTGGCCTGCCGGTCCACCGTTTCGGCGAACCCGTCCACCTCGATGATCAGCAAGGCCGCCGCCTCCGTGGGCAGGCCCAGGTGGTATATATTCTCACAGTTGCGGATGTACCGTTGGTCCATCAGCTCCAGGGCCCGGGGGACGATTCCCGCGGCCATGATGCGGGAAACCGTGGTGCTCGCATCATCGATGGAACGGAAGGCCACCAGCAGCGTACGCCGGGCCTCCGGCTTGGCGATGAGCTTCACGATGATCCTGGTGATCACCGCCAGGGTTCCTTCCGACCCGCAGAGCAGCCGGGTCAAGTCGTACCCGGTCACATTTTTTATGGGCCGACCCCCGGTCTTGATCACCTCCCCCGAGGGCAGCACCGCCTCGAGACCCAGAAGGTAATCCCGGGTCACCCCGTATTTCACGCACCGCGGCCCGCCGGCGTTGGTGGCCACGTTTCCCCCGATCTGGCAGATGGTCTGGCTTGCCGGGTCGGGAGGGTAGAACAACCCCTCGGCCTCCACAGCGGTCTGAAACTCATTGGTGATCACCCCGGGCTCCACCACGGCCAGGCGGTCCTCCCGGTTGACCTCCAGGATCTTGTTCATCTTGGAGAGACCCATGACGATTCCGCCGTGTTCAGGAACGCACATGCCGCTCAAACCGGTCGCCGACCCGCGGGGGGTCACCGGAATTTTTTCCCGGTTGGCCACTTTCATCACCCGCGAAACCTCCCCGGTGGTGGCCGGCAGAACGACGACTTCGGGTTTCTTTTCGCAGTACACATCATGGGAATAGACCATCAAGTCTTCCGGGGCCGTCAGGCAGCGCTCTTTCCCCAGAATATCCTGCAGTTCGTGGAGGATGGGCTTGGGCAGCATGGATGATCTCCTTTTCCGGCAGATCGATTTCGGCCGGATGATTCTAGTGTCCTAAGTCAGAAATTCGGTTCATAATTCTCCCATGGCCCGGGCGGAGGATCGATGGGTGCCGCCAAAATCGGCGGGGGCAAACCGCAGTAAATCCGGTTCCCCTGTATTCCGCAGGGAGACGCTGGCCCATAGGGATAAGCTCGTGTAAGAACATAGTAAAATCGTATCCAGGAAGGATCGAAATAAGTTCCCCGTTGACCCAAGAGAGACCACCGCCTCATTTTGGCAAGCCCAGCGAGCCTTCGTCCGGGCCATCGCTTCCCCCTTCTGAATTCGGCACCGAACTTTTGACTCAGGGCACTAGGTTATTTTCCTATATTCTATTCAAGCGAAAAATGTCAATCCTTAAAATGATGCCGATCATCCCCCGCCGGAAGGCGGGGTTTCACGGGTAAGAAAAAGGGTTCTTTTCCCCGACGGTTTTATGATAGATTATTTCCTTTCTATCGATCGGATCCCAAAATACTTTTCCGGCCCTTCAGGCGATTCTCTTTTTGATCCGGGCCGGACAAAGGAGAAAATATGGCGGCTGACCTTCAAACCTTCTTCTACCCCCGAAGCGTTGCCGTGATCGGGGCTTCGGCGATCCCCCATAAGCCCGGCAACGACGTGATCCGGAACATTCTGGCCAACGGGTACGAGGGAAAGCTCTACCTGGTCAACCCCAAGGGGGAGGAAATCCTGGGCATGAAGGCCTATTCCTCCATCCAGGAGCTCCCCGAAGGGATCGACCTCGCGGTGGTCATTCTGCCCGCTGCCTTGAATCCCCAGGCCATCCGTGATTGCGCCGCCAGGGGGATCCAAGCCATCGTGCTCTCGGCCGGGGGGTTTTCCGAGGTGGATGAAAAAGGAGAGGAGCTGCAGGAAGAGCTGACCCGGGCGGTGCGGGAAACGGGGGTTCGGGTCATCGGGCCCAACACCTCCGGCCACACCTCCACTCCGCACCATTTCACCTCCACCTTCTTTCCCCAGGGGAAACTCCCCCGGGGCCATATTTCCTACATCGCCCAGACGGGAAACTTTGCCACCCACACCATGCGGTACATCACCACGGGAGAGAATTTCGGCGTAGCCCGGGTGGTGGGACTGGGAAACAAGGTGGACATCGATGAGAGTGACGTCCTGGAATATTACCGCAATGACCCGGAAACAAAAGCCATCTTCATCTACCTCGAATCCTTCAAAAACCCCCGCCGCTTTCTCTCCCTCGCCCGGGAAGTGACCCGGGAAAAACCTGTCTTTCTCCTCAAGGGGGGTGCCACCGCGGAGGGGGCCAAGGCGGCGGTGGCCCACACCGCGGCCATGGCCGCCGAGGACCGGGTCATCGACGGGGCATTGAAACAGGCCGGGGTCGCCCGCATCCACCAGTATTCCCACCTTTTCCTCGCTGCCAAGGCCCTTGCTTCCATGCCCCTTCCGAAGGGAAACCGGGTGAGCTTCCTGGCCCCTTCCGGGGCCATGCTCGTGGTCCTGACCGACCTGTGCCTGTCCCTGGGCCTGAAGGTCCCCCCTTTTGAGGAGTCCACCCGTCAGTTTCTTCAGAGCATCAGCCCTCCCATCGTCCGCATGCGGAATCCCGTGGACATCTGGTTCTCCGCCGCCATTCACGGCGTCGAATTCGCCTACCGGGAAGGAACCGAGGCCGCTTTGAAGGACCCCAACATCGACGCCGTGGTTCCCATACTGCTGCTTACCGACGAAACCGGTGTGCCCCCCCTGGATTTCGTCGTGGACCTGGCCCAGAAGTATCCGGAGAAGCCGATTTACGTGACCTTCAGCGGGGAGAAGAAACACATGGATGCGGGGAAGGCTTTCCTCGAGCCCCGGGGGGTGCCCACTTTCCCCCTCATCGAGGAGCCCTTCGAAGTCCTCTCCCTCCTGGCCCGGTGCGGGAGGTTTATGGAGCGGAAAAAATGAAAAACCCATAAAAAAAAATTTGCCTTTTTTGGGTTTTTTTGCTATCTTTCAACCTTCGCTGTCCGCAGGAATAAAAAACAAAAGGAGGGAAATCATGAAGAAAGTTATGATGATCCTGGGAATTTTGGCGCTTTCCTTGCTGTTCTTCTCCCCTGAATCCATGGCCCAGAAATATGACCTGAAATTGATGACCGGGCCCATGGGCGGGTCCTGGTATCCGCTGGGAGGGGCTATCTCTGATGCCATGCAGAAAGACATCCCCGGCGTTACCGTCGCTGTAGCTCCCGGGGGGGGCGTTGGCAACGTGGAAGCCATAGAATTTGGCAAATGCGAGATTGGCTTTTCCAATTCCAGCTCGGCAGTAGATGGCGTCCACGGCCGACCCCCTTTCAAGAAAGAAATGAAAAACATGCGGCAGCTGGCCAACCTCTACCCTCAGTTTTTTCAGATGGCCGTTTTAGAAAAATCGGGGATCAAAACCGTGGCCGACCTAAAGGGCAAGGTCATCTCCCCTGGCCCCAAAGGTTTTACCGGTGAGTTTGCTTCCCGCCAGGTTCTGCAGGTCTATGGACTCACTTACAAAGACATGTCCAAGGTCCACCATGTTGGCTATAACGATACCGTGGCCCTGATGAAGGATGGTCATTGCGACGCCTTCCTGGCTTGCACTACGGTTCCGGCCTCGGCCATTATGGACCTGGCTTCCACCCGGAAAATTCGTCTCTTGAGTTTGCCGGACGACAAGATCAAGGCTATCCAGAAGCTAAACGCCGGATACGTTCCACGGTTTATTGCCAAAGGAACATACCAGGGGGTAGATTATGATGTTCATGGGTTTGGATTCTTCACCCATCTGATCGTCAGCGCCAAACTTCCGGATGACCTGGTCTATAAAATGGCTAAAACGATGGTAACCAACATTCCTCGCTTCGGGAATGTGGTCAAGTCAATGAAAGGATTAACCGCCAAGGACCTCGCCGTGGACATTGGCGTTCCCTTCCATCCCGGAGCACTTAAATATTTCAAAGAAATTGGGGCCATCAAATAATATTTGGCAGATATTTATTCTCTGATCAAGGGCAGGATTTTACCAATCCTGCCCTTATCGTATCCATGGGCATGTTGTGGAAAAGATCCTATGACCTGCTGGGGGGATGAATGTCATGAATGCCAAGCTAATAGGGGTGCTGGCCAAGATTACCGCGAGCATTGCCATGGCGATGTCCGTCTATCATCTTTACACGGGCGCATTTGGAGCTCCAGAGGCTCTACTTCATCGATCCATCCATCTCCTGTTTGCCCTCACCTTAACTTTTTTGGTTTACCCCTTTTCCAAAATTCGGTCGCGGCGATGGTTGGATTTCATTATGATAGGGCTTTCGTTTGCCAGCATCCTATACCTCTTTTGGAATTATGACTACTTCATCACCCGATATCCTTACGTCCATCCACTCAGCAAAGCAGACCTGATTTTAGGGATCATTCTGGTTGTATTACTCCTGGAGGCGGCCCGGAGATGCATCGGCCTGGCCATGCCTTTTACGGCCATCTTCTTTATCATTTACGCCTATGCGGGTCCCTACCTGCCGGGCATATTGCGCCATGCCGGTTCCGATACCGAAGCCATCGTCGATCAACTCTACATGACTACCGAGGGGATTTTTGGCATCCCCCTGGGAGTTTCGGCCACCTACGTTATTCTTTTCGTCATCTTTGGAACCTTCTTGGAAAAGTCTGGCGGAGGGCAGTTCTTCATGGATCTGGCCATGGCGACCACCGGTAAGACGCGAGGCGGTCCGGGAAAAATCGCCGTCATTTCCAGCAGTCTCTTCGGGACCATCTCCGGAAGCGCCGTGGCCAATGTGATGGTTACCGGGCAATTTACCATACCCATGATGAAGCGGACCGGATTCCAGCCTCACTTTGCCGGAGCCGTGGAAGCCACGGCTTCGACGGGCGGACAGATTAAAGCACGCCCTCATTCCTGCTCTCCTTTATTACGTTTCTTTATTCATGGCTATCCATTTTGAAGCCATTCGGACTAACCTGAAAGGGATGGTCGAGGAAGCACCAAGGCTGCTTTCCGTTCTCCTGGGCGAAGGCCACCTTCTCATTCCGGTCGTTGTCATCGTCTATTTCATGTTTGCCGGATATACGCCTATGTATGCCTGCATTTTTTCCATTCTTGCGGTCGTTATTTTGGCTAATTTAAGGCGAGCATCGCGTATGGGAATTATGAAGATTCTCCGTTCCTTGGAAGAAGGTGCCAAAGGAACCCTTAGTGTGGCCGTAGCCTGTGCCTGTGCGGGAATCGTGATCGGGGTGATCAATTTGACCGGCCCTCAAGTTCACGAGTTTCGTTCTGTTCCTGGCCGGGGATTCGCTTGCTCCGGCCCTCCTCTTCACCATGGTGGCGGGAATTATCCTGGGGATGGGATTGCCCACGACGGCGGCTTATATCGTCATGGCTTCCCTGCTTGTCCCAGCCCTCATGAAACTCGGGATCCCCACGATAGCCGCCCACATGTTCGCCTTCTACTACGCCATCATCTCGTGCATCACCCCCCCGGTCGCCCTGGCGGTTTATGCCGGCGCCGGCCTGGCCGGATCCAACATGTGGAAAACCGGATTTACGGCGGTACGCATCGGAGCTCCTGGATTTATCATTCCTTTCATGTTTGCCTATTCCCCTTCCCTCCTCTTCATCGGATCGCCTACGATGGTTTTGGAATCTGTGATTACCGCCGTTGTGGGTGTGGTCATGCTGGCTGGAGGGATGATCGGCTGGCTCTTTCGAGAGACCAACCTGATGGAACGGGTCATGCTGCTCAGCGGAGCGATCCTGTTGATCAAGCCCGGGCTCTATACGGATCTGATCGGGATAGGCCTTCTGGCAGTGATCATCCTTTCCCAAAGATTGCGTTCGAGCCCAGAACCCGATCCTTCCCATCCATGAGAACCAGCCTTGACCCCTCGGACCTTCGTGGGGAAAAAGGGACCGCCCACCCGCTTGACCCCCCCATCCCCTATCCTCCGTTTTTTTTCATTCAGGACCTGCCAAGCCG
>LJUR01000252.1 GCA_001304105.1 Deltaproteobacteria bacterium SM23_61 | reverse complement strand
CGGGAAGAGTTCGTTGTTTTCCTCGGCCGTGCCGATGATGGCGTTTCCGAGCGTTAAAGGGGCCTGGGGTAACCCCAAAATAAGCGTCCCGGCAATAAGATCCTGCCAGGTGATCCTGCCGAGATAAATCTCCGGGATTCTCAAACGGGCGGAGATTTGGGTAAGCTCATTCCAGAGGGAAGGGTTCGAAATCAGGGCTACGCTCATTCCGAAGCCCAGAAGAACGAGCATGGCCGGGATTCTTTCCCTGGACAGGAACAAGAAAGTCCCGCCCGCGGCGATCGCCGCCACGACCGGCTGGTCTCCCATCATTTTGATCCCTTCGAGGACGAAAGAGAGGCCCAGCCCCAGCATGATGCCGCGGGTAATGGGTTTGGCGGTGATCTTATGCAGCCAGGAAACCGCCCCCGAGAGTCCCAAGATCAGCCAGAAGGCCGCGGTGAATAACCCCGACCCCCAGATCATCCCCTGGGTGATGCTCTCCGGGTGGGCGATGGCCATGCCGCCGATGGCCTTCATGGGCTGGACCGGCATGGGGGTTTTGAAATACTGACCCACGAAGATCTTGAAGACTCCGAAGGACACCAGGATCCCCAGGGGGTCCATTCTGTTAAGGGTGATGTAAGCGGCCACAAAGGGAATGAAGGTCCCCAGGTCGCCGAAGGCCCCGGCCAGTTCATTGCGGTTGTATTCGTTGCCCAGAAAACGCATAAAGACAGCTTTCAGCATTCAGGTTTCAGCGGTCAGCCATCAGCTAAAAGCCCTCTAAAGGGTCCTGGCTGAAAGCTGACCACTGACCGCTTATTTAAATGCTTTTTTGAATTTTTTTTCGATATATTCATCCAGGCCTTCACGAAAGGCGGAGTACCGCCGCAAAAAATCCTTTCCCTGGGCAGTCAGTCGGGCCCCTCCCCCTTCCCTTCCGCCGATCCGGGTCTCCACCAGTTTGATCCCCCCCCGCTTCTCCATCGCCTGCAGGAATCCCCAGGCGTGGCGATAGGACATCCCCTTCTGGCCGGCCGCCTTCTGGATCGATCCGGTTTCATCGATCCTTTTCAGAAGGTCCATCTTCCCGTCCCCGGCAACGACCTCTCCCCCCGCTTCGATCCACACTTTCGATTTCGCTTGCATTCTTTTGGGTCTCATGGATTCTCCTCGCAAAAGGGTACCGCTATGCTCTTATAAGCCGATCGCTGGACATTGTCAAGGGAAAAGTCCCGGGAAAATCTATTTCCGGGCTCTTTTCTTGCTTGGATGGGGGAGGTTGATCAACGGGGGAGGCAGCAAACGGGCCCGCAGACGAAGGAGGTCCTTTCCCCCCGGAAAGGCGGTTGCGGCGGACTCCATCATCGCGGAGGACGGCTACAGGGGTTTCAAGGGATTCTCAAAGACGGCGTCCTTGCCCAGTTCGGCCTCGATCTCCAGGAGGCGGTTGTATTTGGCAATTCGCTCGCTGCGGGAGGTCGAGCCGGTCTTGATCTGTCCCCCTCCCATGGCCACGGCGAAATCGGCCAGGAAGGTGTCTTCGGTTTCTCCGGACCGGTGGGAAATCACGAAAGCCCAACCGGCCCGGCGGCAGAGTTCAATGGCCTCGATGGTCTCGGTTACCGTGCCGATCTGGTTGAGCTTGATCAAAACGGCGTTGGAGGCCTTCTCCTGGATCCCCCGGGAGATGAACCGGGTGTTGGTTACGTAGAGATCATCTCCCACGATCTGGATCTTATCCCCCAGAACCGAAGTCTGGACCCGGAAGCCCTGCCAGTCATTCTCGGCCAGGCCGTCTTCGATGGAAACGATGGGGTATTCTTTCGCCCAGCGGGCATAGAGATCGGTCATCTCGGCACTGCTCTTCTTCCCCTGTCCCGACTTGGCCAGGTGGTAAACTCCATCTTCATAAAAAGAACTTGCCGCCGGGTCCAAGGCGATGGAGATGTCCTTCCCCGGCCTGTAGCCCGCAGCCTCAATGGCCTGGACGATGACCTGGCACGCCTCGTCATTGCTTTTGAGGTCGGGTGCAAACCCCCCCTCATCCCCCACGCCGGTGGCATACCCTTTTTTCTTCAGAATGCCCCGAAGGGCGTGAAACGTCTCGGCCCCGTAGCGTAAAGCTTCGGCGAAGGTGGGGGCTCCCAGGGGCATGATCATGAACTCCTGAAAATCCACGCTGTTTTCCGCATGCTTGCCGCCGTTCAAGATATTCATCATGGGCACGGGAATCTTTGCTGGGCCAGGCCCTTTGAGGTAGGCATACAGGGGAAGGCCGGAGACCATGGCCGCGGCCCGGGCCACGGCCATGGAGACCCCCAGGATGGCGTTGGCGCCAAGTTTTCCCTTGTTGGAGGTCCCGTCCAGCTCGATCATGAGGCGGTCAATTTCAACCTGACGGGTGGGGTCCAGGCCGATGAGCCTCGGGGCCAGGGTTCCATTGACATGGGCCACGGCTTTTTGCACCCCTTTTCCTCCATATCGCCTTTTATCCCCGTCCCTCAACTCAACGGCCTCATTCTCGCCGGTGGAAGCACCCGAAGGAACAGAGGCGCAGGCCGTAATCCCGTTTTCCAGGGTCAAGAAGACCCGCACCGTGGGATTGCCCCTGGAATCGAGGATTTCTAAACCCCGTACGGACGCAATTTTAGAGTTCATCTCAATTTCTCCTTTGGGGATGGGTTTGGTATGAAAACTTTATCGATCCGCTAAAAGGCGCGGAGTCGGGACCCGACTGGCCATCAACAGCCCTGGCATTTCTTCTTTAAATAATCATGCAGGCGGAGATGAACTTCCTTGGGAAGGGGCTCGGAACTGGCGTATTTGAAGAGACTGATGGTTTTCTTGATCGTATTCACGAAGATCAGGCAGGGATTGCACTCGGCCATGTGTTTTTCCAGGTCCGCGCAGAGCTTCGGGTCCAGTTCGCCGTCGATGTACTCAGATAGCCTTTCCAGCAATTCCTTGCATTCCATGCGCTGGCACGCAAAGACCGGGGTCTCTTTTTCGTCTTTCTCCATGATTCAGGCCTCCAGACCGGATTCTTGGACCCGGGGTTCGCCCTCGCCCCGTCGCTCGAAATATTCAGACAACATTCCCCGAAGGGCCAGCCGAGCCCGGTGAAGCCTGGATTTCACGGCGGCCACCGAGATGCCCAGCGATTCGCCGGTTTCGGCGTTGGAAAAACCTTCCATGTCCCGGAGGATGAATACGGCCCGGTATTCGGGCGGCAATTTCTCCAGCGCTTCCATCATCTTCTCCCGGGATTCCTTGCTCAGGAGGGCCTCCTCCGGCCGGTCTGTCCAGTCCACCATCTGGGGGACCTCTCCATGCTCCTGCCGGGGAAGATAATCCTCCAGGGGCAACAGCTTGGGCGGCTCCGTGGCCCGATGGCGGATCTTCATCAAGCACGTATTGGTGGCCAGCCGGAACAGCCAGGTGGAAAAAGCCGAACGTCCTTCAAACCCGGGCAGTCCCCGGTATACCTGGAGGAAAGTTTCCTGCAGGGCATCCTCGGCGTCTTGCGGGTTGCGCAGCATCCGAAGGGCCAAATGGTAAACCTTGGATTCATACCGGTTGACCAGTGATTCAAATGCCTGGTAGTCCCCGCTTTTTACTTTCGCGACTAGAATTTGGTCGGATAACTCCAAGATTTAGATGCCCCCTCAGGGATAAAGGTTTCACTCCGAATTGCAAACCTGCTAGTGTTGTGTCCCGGAATAAGCTGACCAAGTCGAAGCCTGGCGCCAGGAGCCGAGTGTCAGACCGCTGCGCGCGTTCCTTTGCAGAACCCCGGAGACGCGGTGGAAGAAGATTTTCCCCCCTGCCGGATTTTGCCCCGCCAGGGCGGGGGCATCCCTCCGACCCTCGGCTTCACCCTCAGTTTATCCCTATTATTGCGGGGCACGACACCAGCCCCTTAGCTCGGCAACCCGAATATAGCCAAGAATGAGGTTTCTTTCAAGGGGATTTATTCGATTGCGGATTTTGGAATGCGGATTGCGGATTGATGAAAGCAGCTGGGCGCGGGACGTCAACGGCGGGGCAATTTTTTGAAATTTCTGGCAAAGAAGATCTCCAGCAGGTAAATCTTGTCCATGTCAATGGTGATGACCCGGAATACTTCCCGTCTGATTGGATGGGCACGGAATCGGTTCACCGCCTGGGCGATGCGGGCCTGGCGCATGGCCAGGTAAGTTTCCAGCGCTTTTTGGCGGCTCTTGGCTTTATCCTTTCCCCCCAACAACTCCCCTATCATCATCGCCGCCCCCCCTTCAAGGACGATATCATCGCACACACTCAACTCCGAAAACCAGATTCTTTGCCCCGTTCTGGGTTCGATCAGGGTGAAACTCCCGTCCATTTTCAGGTGGACAGCGGCCTGGCGACCATAGCTGGAAACCGTGGTGTAGAGGAGCCCGTCGGCCCCCACCAACTCCCCGATTTCCTGGGGGGTGAGAGCCTCGATCTGTCCGGCTTCCTCGATCCCTTTTTCTCTCAGGGCTTCATCGATTTGGGAAAAATCGACCAGGGCATACCCTTTCTCAGCCAGCTCCGCCTGGGCTAAAATGCGAAAGACGATCGGGGCGTCCATGTCGGCTGTTTCGTTCCTGACCGGAAGGACGGCAATCCGGGTGGGCATCCGGGATTTGAAATCCTGGGCGATTTCCGTCAGGGGAGCGGAACAGGCCGACAGAAGGAGAAAGATGGGCGCCCAAAGAAAAATTTTATTCCTAGAGGAATGCATCTGCCGCTCCGTCATGCCCACCTAAAAACGCTGCCGGTTCCGCTGCGGGATTCATTCTACTTCCGGTGCCCCCGTAAAATCAATCATCCGCCCCTTTGACCGCGGGAATTCCCCGGCAGAGCCCAGGGGGTACCCCTAAGAAAACCATCGGCCAATTCATTTTAATCTTGATTGATTTCCGCAAATTTTATAAAATCGCTTCCATGTGTGTGAAGGAGGGATTTCCCCCCTCCGGGGTTTGTTGGTACCCACATCCTTTCAATCGAAATGGTCAGGCAAATCGAGGGCCAGATTGGGGACCTCCAGATGGATTTGATTGAGGTCCAGAGAGAACGGACATCCCTTCGCATCCAGCCATACAAAGGAGAAATGGAGCTTCGTCGGAAGGAAGGAAAGCTGGAGGAGTTGGACGGGCGGATTCGAACCTTACCGGAATCAACCCGCGATCTGGAGCGAAAGCAGCAGGAAGTGATTTCCGTACCTTTCAAAAAAGAAGGGGGTCAACCTCCTTAATCAGCTGAATCGACCTTGGATGAGGGCTGCTTTCTCCGGGGGATGGGGGAGCCAGGTTTCTTTTTCATTTTT
>LJUR01000032.1 GCA_001304105.1 Deltaproteobacteria bacterium SM23_61 | reverse complement strand
GCTCCCGGCAGGCTCCCGATCCCCCCGATGATCACCGGCATGAAGGAGTAGAGGATGGCCCAGTGCCCCAGGTCCGGGGTCGCCCCCCGCTCGATGGTCACCAGGACCGCGGCCGGAGCCACCAGGAGCGATCCCAGTCCGAAGGCGATGAGAAAATATTTTCGCACGTCGATCCCGATGACCTCAGCCATCTCCGGGTTGCTGATCACCGCACGCAGGGCTTTGCCCGTTTTGGTGCGGTGGAGATAGAGCATGAGCGCGGCAAACAGGACCCCCGCGGTGACAAACATGACCACGTGTAGGTTGTTAAAACCCACCCGGCCGATCTTGATGACCCTGACCGGAAACCCTTCCAGAGGCTTGGCATCCGTTCCAAACCCCATGGCAATCAGATTCTCCACGGTGATTAAAATCCCCAGAGCCGCGATGAAGATGACCAAGGGCGTGGCAAAAGCTCGTCTGAGATACCGATAGAGAAGACCTTCAGTGGCCACGCCAAAGAGCGCTGCGCAACAAATGCCCCCGAATGCCGCGAAGATCAAAGGCTGGCCCCATTGCTGAAAGAGATAGGTAAAATAAGCCGCCACCACAAAAGTAGCTCCATGGGCGAAGTGAAAGGTGCGGGTCACGGCGAAGATCAAACCCCAACTGATTCCCAAAAGCAGGTATATGCTTCCCAGGGTGAGTCCGTTGATGGTGAGTTGGACGAAGAGATCCATGCCCGCCTTTCATGACGCGGGGCGGTCTCTAAGCCGCCCCGCGTAAAAGAAACTCTGCACTATGCCCTTGATGCCGTGCGCTCAGCCTTTCTGGCTATTTGATTTCCATGTATTTCTGGAAGACCCGGTCTCCCCCTTTGACCACAAACAGGGCGGTCTTCTTCCTGCAGGTCCCGTCTTCGGGGTTGAAGACAATATGGCCGCCGTAAACACTCGGGAATTTCTTGATTTCCACCAGCGCATCCCGCAGAGCTTTCCCGTTCCACCAGTTGCCCCCCTTGGCCTTGGCCTTCTTAATCAGCTCCGCCAGGATGTACACCCCTTCGTAATAGTTGGCCGCGTAAAATTCCGGCTCTTTCTTGTACTTAGCCTTGTAATTGGCCACAAACCGCTGGGTCCAGGGATCGGTTCCTTTGGGGTCGAAATAATCCGTGATGGCCTCATATCCGTCAGCGGTCGCCCCGGCCAGCTTCGCCGCATCGGGGGTGAACTCGATTCCCATGATGGGCTTGGTAAATCCCATCTCCCGGGCCTGCTTTACGGCAATGCCCCAGTCTTTACTCCATTGCCATAGAGCCAGGAAATCCGGATTGGCGGCCATAATTTTGGAAAGGTAAGGTTTATAATCCGTGGCCCCGAGGGGATGGGCTTCCGCCGCGACAATCGTGCCTCCCATGGCTTTCCAGCGCGGCTCCACATATTTGTGAGTTCCGATGCCAGCGTCATCATTCCAGTAGAGGGCAGCCATCTTGGTAAAACCCCTCTCCTTCGCCCTGTGGATCAACCCCACCCCGTGCATCACCGCCAGCATACGGTTGTTGAAAAGGTACGGGCTGGCCTTCACCAGCTTGGGCCCCACGGCTCCTCCGTTCAGAAGCAGCACATGCTTCTCGTTAGCCACGGGAACGATGGAAAGGGTCGGTGCAGTGAAAGAAGTAAAGCTGAAGGGTACCTTATCCACGTTTACCAGTTTGTTGAAGCCGCTGATGGCCGCGGCTCCAGAGCCGCTCTGGTGGTCCTCAACGACCGCCTTGAATTTGATGCCGTCGATTCCCCCTTTTCCGTTAATTTCATCCATGGCCGTCAGAAAACCCCCGCTCATCACCTGCCCATACCACGCCCCGGCACCGGTCATGGCCAGGATTGCGCCGATCTTGAACTCCTTGGGGGCCTGCGCCTGGGCCGAAGCGCCGAACAGGATGATCAAAGAAAAAATAGCCGGCAAAATCCATCCTCGGTGTTTCATTTTTCTTCCTCCTTTTTTTAGAATAGAGTGGGGCGGCAGGTTCAATTCGGTATTTTATTCTTCCCCGGCAGGAAAGTCAACCTGCAGCCCATGTCCTGGGGCCTTGAGCCTCGATCCTCACTCCTTTTTCATCTGCCCGGGATCTTCCACAAGCGGCTTTCCGCGATGTCCAGCTCTTCCCGGACCACTTTCATCTCTTCGGTCTCAGGCGGAGGGATGGCGGCAAGTTTATCCGCAACTTTGAGCTCCCACCCCACGCTGGTTCTGATCTTCTCCACCTCAGCGCCGGGATAGACTCCCCAGAGATAGGCCTCCTTGGAGACGGGATCGAACTTGAATAGCCCCAGGCAGGAGATGATCATTTCCGGGCCGGTATCCGGCCGGAAGCCCGCTTTGATCCGGCTGTCGAAACCATCCAGATATCCCGGAGTGGTGACGTAATCCACCCGGGCCGGGTAACCATCCTTCGTCGTGCGGTCGGATAGCATGATCAGTTTTCGCGAATTTGCCCCCAGGTCGGCGGCTCCCCCCGAGCCGGCCAGCCTGGCTTTGGGCTGACGGTAAGGACCAATGCAGGTGGAGTTGATGTTGCCGTACCGGTCCACCATGGGAGCATCGATCATGGATAGGCGAAGATGACCTGCAGCCAGGAACCCGCAGAGGGTGTCATAGGTCTCACCGGCAAAGGCCAGATGGGGGCCCAGAATCAAATCGGCACCGGTATTGGGCATAACCGGGCAGTAGGTCCTCTCCACCCCGCCCCCTTCATACACGGAATAGATGTCCGGCGCATGGAGACGCCGGGCGACGCGGGAGGCCACCATGGGCCAGTGAAAACCCACGAATAAGGCGTCGCCGTTTTTGATCTGCTTCGCCGCCGTGAGGATCATCATCTCGAAGGGAGTGAATTTTTCCATTATCCTTGTTTCCTCCAGCGCAATTCCCCTTGCTTTTTCGTTCCCAGCTTCTTGAGGTACCCGGCCCGGTTCTCCACCCCGTACACCCATTCCTCCAGAAATTTCTGGAACCCCTCCACGGTTCTGGAGGCTGACCCGTAGTCCGCCTGGAACCAGATGTCCCGGTAGTAGTACTCGAATACATCCGATGGGTGGGCGCCCCAGGGTTCATGGACCACCGCGGCCACCCGGAATCCCGGAAGGACGGTCTTGTACGGCTCCTTCAGAATGGTCGCCGGGTCCACGATCTCCTCGGCGGAGACGATGACCCTCTTCCCCGCGTTGGCCGTCCCCCGGATGTCCCCCAGGGGGCCCCAGACCTGGGCGTTCCCTTCCGGGTCCGCCCGTTGAACATGGACCAGGCAGATATCCGGGGCCAGTGGTTTCACCAGACAGACCTTCTCCCCGGAGAAAGGGGATTCCATCACCCGGACCTTGTCCGGCCCCAGGATGGATCGGTGCTGGAAGATCCCGGTTCCCTCCAGGGGATAGGTGGGCATGAAGGGCAACCCGTGGGCGGCAGCATAAATGGCCATGCAGAAGGAAGCGAAAGAAAACTCCTCCAGTTCGATCGGGTGGGGGATTCCTTTTTCGATCGCCCGGCGGAAACAGTAAGCCGAAGAGGGCCCGGTCGGGTTCCAGACATACGGGGAGATGACCCGTTTGAGGCAACCGGCCCCGATCAATTGATCGGCGAGAATGTCCCCCGAGCTGCGGATCAGGGTCAGGTCCTTCTTCTTCTGCCGGATGATCTCATGGGCAAAGGCGTATCCCTGGTTGATGGAGAACCCGGAGATCAATACGCTCTGGCCGTCTTGAACAAATTCAGCGACGGCCTCTTTCATGGTCCTCAGTTTGTTCAAGGATGTCTCCCTTCCATTCCTATCCGTAGGGACGGGTCAGTAGGGACGGTTCGGCCCTCGACCTGAGCCTTTCGGCGAGCTCAAGGCCCTGAGGTCAATCGAAGGGCTCGGGCCGAAGGTGAACCGCCCCTACTTCTTCGCCAATAGATTTTCCACCAGTTTGAACTTCTGCACCTTCCCGCTCCCGGTCATGGGCCAGTCGGTGATAAAATGCACCTCCTTGGGCACTTTAAAATTGGCCATCTTCTCTTTGCAGAAGGCGATGATCTCTTCCTGAGTGGCTTCCATACCCTCCTTCAACTCGATGCAGGCGGTTACCCGCTGTCCCCATTTTTCATCGGGAAGGCCCACGACCTCCACATGCTTCACCTTGGGGTGGCGGAAGATGAAATTCTCCACCTCTTCGGGGGAAATGTTCTCCCCCCCGCTCCGGACCACATTCTTTATCCGGCCCATGAAAAAGACCAGACCCTTCTCATCGATGAAACCCAGGTCTCCCGTATGGAGCCATCCCTCTCCGTCGATGGCCTTGGCCGTCTCCTCGGGCTTTTTATAATACCCCTGCATGAGGTTCCAGCCGCGGACGCAGATCTCCCCCTTCGCGTCGGAGGGCAGGCACTCCCCGCTCTGCGGGTTTACGATCTTCATCTCCACCCCGGGCAGGGGTTTTCCCATTCGATTCAAACGGTCCTCCAGCGGGTCCCGCCGACAGTCGGAGATGGAACAGCAGGGAGAGGCCTCGGAGATGCCGTAGAGATTGGTGATGCCGGTCACGCCCATCTTTTCGTAGATGTCCCGGGGCGTCTGGGGAGGACCGGTCGTCCACCCGGTCCGCAGGAAAAGCCGTTTCCGGTCCAGGGCCGGGTCTTCCATCATCTTGGTAAACATGGTCTGGATCCCGCCCACGGCGGTGCACCGCTCCCGCTCCATGATGGCCACCGACGCTCCGGCATCAAAGGCCGGGAGGGTCACGTTGCAGCTCCCGTGAGTCAACGCGGCCAGCAATCCGTCCACCAATCCGGCATTGTGGTAATAGGGACAGGGGTTGAAATACCGGTCATCCCGGGTAAGACCCAGGCGCTCGCCGATCTCGAAGCCGTTCCGGAGGATGTTGTTGTGGGTGAGCATGACTCCCTTGGGAAAAGCGGTGGAGCCGGAGGTGTAGAGGATGCTCACCGTCTGGGAAGGGCGCACAGCCCCTTCGACGGGTTTCAGGTCGATATCCCGGGCCATCTGAAAAAGCTCCCCGTAGGAATACGAACCGGGGATTTTCCCGGGAGAGACCGCAATGACCGTCCTCAGGGCGGGAAGGCGGGCGGAATGGAGGTTTCCGGGCAAGGAAGGTGAAAGTTCAGGGCATAGCTCCCCCACCATGGTCAAGAATTCGGCCTTTTGAAACCGGTCCTGAAGGATCAGTGCGGAGGAGTCCGACTGCCCAAGAATGTACTCCAGCTCCTCGGCCTTAAAGCGGGTGTTCACCGGGACGAAGACGGCTCCCAGGTTGGCCAGGGAGAACACCGCCACTACCCATTCGATCCCGTTGGGCAGCCAGACGGCCGCGTGATCCCCGGGTTTCACCCCCGCCGCCAGGAGCCCCCGGGAGAATTCCTGAACCTGCCGGTAAAGTTCCCGGTAGGTCAGGCGAAGGTCATCGACCACCAGGAACTCGCGGCCTCCGTAGAGACGGGCGGCTTCTTCCACCGCAAACCCGATCGATATCGGGACCCATATACCCAAGGCTTCTTCCTTGCCCTCTTTCCATTTATTTATTGCCTACAATTAGATAGGCGGAGTATACGGACCAGGCAGGGGGCTGTCAAGATTTTTTTGCAATAGTTTTTAAGCACCATTTTCTCGGATTCTTTACTGATCTCCATTGCTTTTCAGCGAATTTCGATGGAGAATTAGCTTTTTCCGTGGGGCCCTTTCTTGAATCCCTCCCGCTGCATTCATTTGCCAAACAAATCTTCTTGTTTCATTTTTCTGTATAAAAAACCCGTAGGACCCAAAATTTTTTTTCAGATTGACAGGGTTAAACAGTTTTTGTATAAACCAAGCTGGGGGGCCGTTCGAATCGTTTCAGCGCATCAGAAGATGGGAGCCTAACAATGGAGTCCGATCCGGAGAGGACCGCAGGAGGAAAACGTTTGCCTGCGGAAGAGCAGTTTTTTATCCCATTAGAAGAAATCTTCGCGAAAAGGAGGAAAGGTCTATGAGGAGATTCATCCAAGGAAAAAGTCTGTCCGCTAGCTTGGTCTTCCTGGTCATTTCCCTGTTTCTTGCATTTTCCTCCCTCGGCACTCCAGCCCACGCGCAAAAGAAAACGTATCTTCATCTGGCCACTTCTTCCATGGGAGGAACCTGGTTTCCGCTGGGATCGGGCATTTGCGCGCTTATCAACACCAAAGTCCCCGGAGCAACTGCGGCCCCCACCCTGGGAGGAGGGGCGGTCAACATCAAGAACATTGAAAAGCAAGACGTCCACCTGGCCTTTACGCTGAGTCCGACCGCCCATGAGGCCTGGGAGGGCCAGGAATGGGCCAAAGGAGTAAAATACCAGAGACAACGAGGAGTTTTGACGCTATACATCTCTCCGAATCAGTACGTGGTCCCCAAGGATAGCAAGATCCAATCCTTCAAGGATCTTGTGGGCAAAAACATTTGCCCGGGAAAAGCGGGGTGGGCCACGGAAATCTTCACCCAGCGGATTTTGAAATTCTACAACATAACGTATGATGACATCAAGAAGGCGGGCGGAAAAGTCGTTCTGGCCGGATACACCGAGATGACCATGGGAATGAAAGATAAACACCTGGATTGCACCGCCTGGATGGTCCCGGCCCCCTCTTCCGGGATCATGGACATCGCCACGGCCTTTCCGGTCCGGCTCATTCCCTACCCGGAGGACCTGCTCAAGCACCTGGAGGACAACTACAACACGACCAAATTGGTCGTTCCCGCCAAAGTTTACACTGGGGTGGATAAGCCCGTACCCCACATGGGGATCGGACATTTTATGATTGCCGACAAAGGCTTGCCCGAGGACTTGGTTTACGAAATCACCAAAGCCGTGTGGGAAAACATCAAATCCCTGCAGGCCGTGCACCCCGTGGTCAAGGAGCATATGAAACTGGCGAATGCCGTATCGGGTATTTCGGTCCCCCTCCACAAAGGAGCGGCCAAATATTACAAAGAAAAAGGCGTAGCCATCCCGGCCAGGATCGCACCCATCGATTAATCGCCCATTCCTCGGACAATCCCTGAATTCGGGAAGGCGGCTGAACACCGCCTTCCCTCCGGGCGGAAGAACGGGAGCGGAGAATTGTCCCCCAAAAATAGCAGGATAGAGGAATCCGCGCTTCAGGCGGATCTCCGGTTTCGCCAGATCCGCGGATGGCTGAAAATCATCTTTTTCACCCTGGCGGGGATCTTGTGGGTTTTCCATCTGTATACTTCTTACAGCGGTACGCTCGAAGCGTATATCCATCGGAGCACACACCTCACCCTCCTTTTAATGCTCGTCTTTATCTTCGTCCCCATGTGGAGAAAGGGCGCTTCCAGCAAAAAGCTTTTGGCTCTTGACATCTCTTTGGCCCTCATCGCCGCATTCATCTACGTTTACCAGTGGCATGATAAAGATGATTTTCTCATGCGGGCGGGAAGCGCCACTCCGGCCGATTTAACCATGGGGGCCATCCTGATTCTTCTGGTCATTGAAGCCACCCGCCGCACCCAGGGCTTTGCCATGACCCTCATTGTCGTTCTTTTTCTTCTCTATACCCGGTATGGCCCCTATTTTCCCGAAGTCCTTGCTCACGCCGGCTTCAGCTGGACCTTTATCGTCGATTTCCAGTTCATGACCCTTCACGGTGTCTACGGCATTCCTCTGGGCGTCATGTCCACCTTCATCATTATTTTCATCATGTTCGGCGCTCTTTTGGAATCCACCGGGGCGGGGGCGTTTTTTATCGACTTGGCCTATGGGCTCTTCGGCCACCGCGTCGGCGGTCCGGCAAAGGCGGCTGTGGGAGCCAGTGCGCTCATGGGAACCATCTCGGGGAGTGCTGTGGCCAATGTGGTGACGACGGGGGCCTTCACGATCCCCTTGATGAAAAGAACCGGGTATAGCCCCACTTTCGCGGCCGCGACCGAAGCGGCAGCCTCCTCGGGGGGACAGCTCATGCCGCCTATCATGGGGGCTTCTGCTTTTCTCATGGCCGAATTTCTCGGAATTCCTTATATTCGGGTCTGCCTGGCGGCGGTGTTTCCCGCTGTCCTGTACTTTCTATCCGTGGGATGTATGGTGCATTTCGAAGCCTTGCGGCTGGGAATCCGAGGAACCTCCAAGGATCAGCTTCCCCGATTGGGGGAAACGATGAAATGGGGCGGTCATCTCCTGATCCCCATAGGGGTCATTCTTTATCTTATGGCCCGCTTCTATACTCCCATGATGGCCGGCTTCTGGGCGATTGTAACGCTGGTCTTTCTCTCCTTCGTCCGCCAAAGAACCGCCATGGACTGGGGTAAGCTGCTGAGGGCCTTGGAGAGCAGTGTCAAGAGCGCCATGGGGGTGACGATTGTTTGCGCAGCCGCGGGTATTATTATCGGCTGTTTTGTCCAGACAGGGCTCAGCACCAAGTTTTCCACGCTGATCTTGGAGATTAGCGCGGGGAAGCTCTGGCTCATTCTCATCCTGGCCATGCTCTTTAGCCTGGTTTTGGGTATGGGCATCCCCACGGTGGGCGCTTATGTACTGGTCGCCATCTTTGTCGCGCCCATCCTCAGTCAATTCGGGGTTTCACCGATTGCCGCTCATCTTTTTGCCTTCTATTTTGCGATTATATCCGCGGTCACCCCGCCGGTGGCGATCGCCGCCTATGCCGGCGCAGGGTTGGCGGGTTCGGACCCGTTTCCGACCGGTCTGATGGCTTTCCGGCTTACGATTGCTGGATTTCTCATTCCTTATGTTTTTATCTACGGGCCGGCGCTTCTTCTCCAGGGAAATGTTCAGGGAATTGTTTGGGGAATTTCTACGACGTTTATCGGCATCGTGGCGCTGGCGGCGGGGGTGGAAGGCTTTTTTTTCCGCAAGACTCGAACCTGGGAAAGGATTTTGCTGGTCATCTGCGCTGTTTTTCTCATCAAACCCGGCCTCTTTACGGATCTGATCGGTTTCGCCTCCCTGGCGGTCGTCATCCTCGCGCAAAAAAGCCGTCGTTCCCTTGAGAAATGACAGAAAGGATCAAGGGCCGGGCCGAGAGGGACGATTCTTTCCCGAAATCAGAAATTTAGAGCGCTTTGGGAAGTCCTTAAATCCTCGCATGTTTCCGGGGCGCTTTCGCTCCACCGTTTCCATGGAAGGGGGGATATGAATCTTTTCCTGCATAGGTACGATTTCCCTTTCAGGATGCCCAAACTCCTCGACTAGCCCTTCTCGACCACCGCTCCTTTATGGCTGGGGCCGACCTTTTGCGCATACAGCCTTAAATACCCTCGCCGAACCTTCATTTCAGGTTTCTTCCATTCCTCCAGGCGTGCCCGGTATTCTTCGGGAGGAATCAACAGCTCCAGTTTCCGCTGCGGAATATCAATCATCAGAAGATCGTCATCCCGCACCACGGCAATCGGTCCTCCTTCCATGGCTTCTGGAGAGACATGACCGACACAAGGACCCCGACTGGCCCCCGAAAAGCGTCCGTCCGTGACCAGGGCCACGGAAGTCCCAAGCCCCAATCCCATCAAGGTGGATGTGGGCATGAGCATCTCTCTCATCCCCGGGCCGCCTTTGGGCCCCTCAAAACGGATCACCATGACATGGCCCGGTTTGACCTTTCCCTCCAGGAGAGCCTCCATGGCTTCTTCTTCCGAATCAAACACAATGGCCGGGCCCTTATGGACCCGCATCTCTTTGGCCACGGCGGATTGTTTGACCACTGCGCCGAAGGGGGCCAAGTTTCCTTTCAAAATTGCGATCCCCCCCTCCGGGGCCAGCGGATCGGTCACCGGATGAATTACATCCGGGTTGAAATTTCGGGCGCCCCGGAGATTTTCTTTCAACCGCTTTCCGGTGACCGTGAGAACATCGAGATCGATCAAATCGGACAACTCTTTCAACAGAGCGGGAACTCCCCCGGCTTGGTCGAAGTCCAGGAAAAGATACTTTCCGCTCGGCCTGACGTTCAGCACATGGGGGGTCTTCCGGCTCACCCGGTCGAATTCGTCCAGTTCGAGGGGTCGTCGCAACTCCTCTCCCAACGCCAGAAGATGGAGAAGGCAATTGGTGGAAGCCCCCATCGCCATCAAGGCGACCAGCGCGTTGCCAAGGGCCCGGTCGCTCATGATCTTCGAGGGCAGGATCTGCTCCTGAACCAGTCTGAGGGATTGTTTTCCGCTCTCGAAAGCGATGAGTTTTTTGGTGGCCTGAATTGCGTGGGACGAACCGCAGCCAGGCAGGGACATTCCCAGAACTTCCACCAAACAGCTCATGCTATTCGCCGTCGCCATGATGGAGCAGGAGCCGGGACCCGGGCACACGGATCGTTCAATATCCAGGAACTCATCCTCCGTGATTTCCTTCCTTCGGTACTTGCCCAATCCTTCCCGCGCTTCGGAGGCGACGACATAAGAGCGAGATGGCCGGTGATACCCGGGCATCATCGCCCCGCCGGTCACGATGATTGTGGGAATGTCCACCCGGGCGGCCGCCATGAGCATCGCCGGAACGATTTTATCGCAGGAAGCCAGGAGCACCAAACCATCGAACCGATTTCCCTCGGCCATCACTTCCACCGAATCCACGATCAGATCCCGGCTGGGCAACACCCATCTCATTCCTTCATGCCCCATACACAATCCGTCACAAAGGGAAATGGTGTTCCCCTCAAACGGAACCCCGCCCCCCGCCCAGACCCCTGCTTTCACCTCTTCCGCCAAATCCCGCAGGTGGATATGCCCGGGATGGAACTCGCTCCAGGAATTGATGATGCCGATAAAGGGTTTGGATATCTCGCTTTCCGGCACTCCCATGGCTCGCAGATAACTCCGGTGGGACGCTCTCTCGTCTCCCCGGACGATTTCGCGACTTCGCCAATGACCCTCTTTTTTTGGAAACCTATTTTTTTTCATTTCTCCCCCGTTGGGCTTTGACTGCTGCCGTCTTTTCTCCCTTTCCCCCGGGCTCTGAAACTTCTTGAATGTCCGGCCGGCCAACAAGGGTCATCCCTGAAGGCCAACTACGCGCTTCATTCCACCGCAGCGATGGTTTGACCGAATTCCGATCGGGTCAGCGAGTGGGATGGATACACTTCCCGGAAATCATTTCGCTTCCCGGGTCGGATGGGTCGGAGGCCATTCCCGAAGCAAATTTCGCCATCTGCTAACCCATGGTCTTGCAGGATGTCAAGGACCAAATTGGCATGCCATTTGGCGTGCCATCTTAAACTGATTGCACCAACTGGGAAAGATAAATGGTGGCAGGTGAAGCCCGGGCGGACCATTTTTCCCATGGGCCAGCAAAAGATCAGCGGTCTAAGCTTTCCTCCCATCTTCTAACCTTTCCAACGCCTGCTCTTTGAGTTTGAACTTTTGGATCTTCCCGCTCCCGGTCAGCGGAAATTCCTTTACAAAGGTCACATACCGCGGAATTTTGAAACCGGCGATCTTTTTTTTGCAGAAGGCCAGAATTTCTTCCTCCGTGGCGGACATTCCTTCCTTCAGTTCCAGGAAGGCCATCCCCACTTCGGTCAACCGGGGGTCCGGTACTCCGATCACCTGCGCCTGTTTCACCTTGGGGTGGGTCAGGAGAAAACTCTCCACCTCCATGGCCGACACGTTCTCCCCCCCCACCCGGAGCATGTCCTTGGACCTTCCCGTAAATTTCAGGTACCGGGTTTTCGGGTCAATCAGCCCCAGATCCCCCGTGTGGAGCCATCCCCGGGAGTCAATGGTCTTGGCCGTCTCCTCGGGTTTCTTGTAGTACCCCTTCATTACGTTCCAGCCTCTCACGCAGATCTCCCCTTCCCTTCCGTCCGGCAGGGTTTCTCCCGTGGAGGGATCGACGATCCTTACCTCGGTCTCCGCATGGGGTAGGCCGTGAAAAGCCATGCGCAGTTCTAAAGGGTCGTCCACAAAGGTGGTGGTCACGTTGGGGGAAGTCTCGGAAGTTCCGTAGACATTCAACACCTTCGTCAGACCCATCTTTTGGTACACGCTCCGGACCACTTCCGCCGGACCGATCGCCCAGCCTTTTTTCAAAGAGGAGACATCGTACCGGGAAAAATCCGGGTGCTGGTACATCATCAGGAAATGGGTCTCGATTCCGTTCATGGCTGTGCAGCGCTCTTGGTGGACCATCTTCAGGCTTTCCAGAGGATCGTAGGTTTCGAGAAAGGCCAGGCACGCGCCGTGGGTGAGGACCGACAGGGCGGAGATCACCGCGCCTCCCACATGGAAGAAAGGCAGGGGGCAGAAAAGGAGGTCCTCCGCGGTTAGGGTCTGACGTTCCCCCAGGCAGAAACCGTCGCGGATGACACCGTCATGGGTCAGCATCACCCCTTTGGGAAAAGCGGTCGTCCCGGAAGTGTACTGGAACATAATCACATCGTCCGGCTGAACCCGGGCCATGGACGACCTGAGGTTCTCATCCGGTGTGCTTCCGCCCTGCTTCACGATTTCAGAAAACGAAAAAGCACCGGGAACCTGTTTGTCCCCCAGGAAAATGATGTTCTTCAGCATGGGAAGCCGGGCCGATTGGAGCCTTCCGGGCATTGCCTTGTCCATCTCCGGGCAGACCTCCCGCAACATGGCCGCAAAATCAATATTCAGGAAACTGTCCATCAGGATCAGGGTGCTGGAATCGGACTGACCCAGAATGTATTCCAGTTCGCTCGTCCGAAAGCGGGTGTTCACCGGAACCAGGACGGCTCCGATCAGGGCGGTAGCCAGCTGGGTGCAGATCCATTCCGGGCAATTGCCCGACCAGATGGATACCTTATCATTCTTACCGATTCCCAGGGCCAGGAATCCCTTGGCCAGCTCCCGCACCTTTTCCAGGAGCACCCGGTAAGAAATTTTTTGGTCCTTAAAGATCAAGGCCCCTTGGTTCGGATATTTTCCGGCGATCTCCTCTAAAACCTTTCCCAAGGTCTTTTTTGTCCAGGGAGCCACCTGTTCGTCCTCCCGCGTAGAGGCCAGCGAGTTATCTTTTCTTAATACGCGTTACGGATTGATTCCGGTGAAGGTGTGCGAAATTATACGGACCACCCTTGAGGGCTGTCAATCATATTTTCGGAAATTTTTTAAAGTGAGTCCATTGCTTTTCTTTTTCTTTCCGGGTATATATAGGCTGGTTTGGAAGAAAGAGAGGGAAACATGATTAGAACCCCCATGACCGAGGTGTTCGGCATTCAGCACCCGATTATGCTCGCCGGGATGAACTGGATCTCCTCCCCCAGGCTGGTGGCCGCGGTCTGCAACGCCGGCGGGTTGGGCACCCTGGCCATCGCCCAGTACAGCCCGGAGGACACCAGGAAACAGATCCGCCAGATCCGGGAAATGACGGACAAACCCTTCATGGTCAATCAACCTCTTTACCGGGGCTGGGCCAAGGAGAACATCCAGGCGGCCATCGAAGAGAAGGTCCCCTTCATCAACTATTCCCTGGGGAAACCCTGGTTCATCGACCAGGTCCACGCGTACGGGGGGAAAGTGGTCGGCACCATCGCCATCGCCAGGCACGCGGCCCGTGCCGCAGAGCTGGGGTGTGACGCACTGATCGTGACCGGCCACGAGGCGGCCGCTCACGGGGCCGATGCCACCTCCCTGGTACTCACCCCCTTCGTCACCAGCATGGTGAAGATCCCGGTGATCGCCGCCGGCGGGTTTTACGACGGGCGCGGGCTGGCCGCCGCCCTATCCCTGGGCGCGGCCGGGATCTCCATGGGGACGCGCTTCATCTTGACCCAGGAAAGCCCGGTCCATGACAACTTCAAGCAGCTCTGCCTGAAGGCTACGGAGCAGGACACGATTTACAGCAGCGCCTTCGACGGCATGCCCGGAAGAGCCCTGAAAACCCCCCTGGCGGAAAAGATCGCCCAGGGAGACTCCTTCAGTCTCCTCAGAGCCATTCCCAATGCCCTGGAGATCAAGAAAATCCTGAAACAGAATTGGGGGCAGTTCCTGGGGACCGCCTGGAAAATGATGTCCGGCGAGGGGGGAGATTTCGTGCAGATGGCCCGCCTGGCCAACGGGACGATGCGCCACCAGAAAGCTATCTACGACGGGGATACCAAGGAAGGGTTCATGTTTGCCGGGCAGGTTACCGGACCGATCCGCGATTTGCCGCCGGTCAAGACCCTGATCGACCGGATCATGGCCGAAGCCGAGGCCACCCTGCGGAAGACGGGCGCATTGGCCGCATCCTAGGGGCGGATCGCCTCCCGGGTGGTCATGATTTACTACTTGGGCGGCGAAAAAATTTTTTCGTCCTGGCGGGGCAAAATGATCCCCTGATTTCTTCGTAGGCCCACCCACCCGAATTTCCGCAGGTTGACCCGGTTCCTTCGGTCAAACCGGATCCCTTCCTTTTCGAGCAATTTCCGCTGGCGGAGGGCCCCGTCTCCCCGGGAGCGGGTGCTGATCTCTCCTCTGGAATTGATCACCCGCTGCCAGGGCACATCGGTCCGTCCCCGGAGGGCGGCCATGGCATACCCGGCCATTCGGGCCGTGCACCGGTCCACGATCCTGGCGATCTGACCGTAGGTGGCAACTTTGCCCCGCGGAATCTGTCGTACCACCCGGTAAATCCGTTCATAAACAGGCTCGATGCCGGAGTCTTCTCTTTCCTTCGCCCATCCGGGGAAGATTCTGTTTGATCTTCTCTTCAAAAAGGATGGTTTCATTTACCCCTATTTGCCCCAGGGCGTTTCGGCCGCCGCCTTTCTTCCGGCAATCTGGCCGAAGGCCCAGGCCTCGGGGTAATTGCTTCCGCCCTGATACAGGAAACCGAAGAAGGAACCCAGCTCTCCCACGGCATACAAACGCGGGATCGGCCGGTCGCTGAAATCCAGCACCTGGCAGTCTTGATTGTGCTTGGGGCCCCCCTGGGTGTTCACCAGGGTGAGGGCCAGCTCGACGGCATAATAAGGGGGCGTCTCCAGCGGGGCTAAAGAGTTTCCGGGTCGTCCGAATTGAGAGTCACGGCCCTCCCTGCAGGCGCCGTTGAAGCTGCGGACCGTCTCCTCCAGCGCCGGAGCGTCGGCCCCGATCTTCCCGGCCAGCTCTGCCAGGGTACCAGCCTGGAACACCCATCCCTGATCGATCTCTGCTTGATTGTCCCGGCTCCATTCGTAAATTCCATGGACCGTCGGATAGCTCACCGGACCGCCCCACATCTCCTCAAGATGTTCCCGCCTGCTGGCAACCGACCCTTTGCGCTGGTAGGTTTCGTCAAAAACCATGTAGGCCGGCAGATTCCGGTACTCCGCGCGCTCGTGGTCAAAGAAAAGGATCTCCAGGGGCGCCTTGCGGTGGATCAGACTCGTGTTTTCCGGCATGAACCTTTTCCCGTAGCGGTTCACGAAGACGAAGCTGCCCTCGGGCATCACCCTTCCCAGGCCGGCCCCGATGGCCGTTCCGAATTTCTGGCTCGGTTTGCGGGCGCACAGAGCGCCCCATTCTATCGATGCCATGTGCCAGAGGGCCGCTCCGGCCTCGGTTGTCATCCGAATGCCATCCCCCGTGTTGCCGGGAGTGCCCCAGGGGAAAATGTAATCCGTTGCCCCGGGAAAGTGAAAGTCCGCCAGCATCC
This sequence comes from Deltaproteobacteria bacterium SM23_61, assembly GCA_001304105.1. Taxonomy (GTDB): domain Bacteria; phylum Desulfobacterota; class SM23-61; order SM23-61; family SM23-61; genus SM23-61. The sequence continues at coordinate 2,936 of LJUR01000032.1, read as the reverse complement.
CCCGGTTGTATTCGTACCCCCCGCATGCCAGGATGACCCCCCTGCGGGCCAGGAGGGTTATTTCTTTCCCCTTCCTTTGCGCCTTCGCACCCAAGACTGTCCGGGTTTGGGGATCCTGGATCAGGGCCGTGGCCGGTGTTTCCATAAGGACCTGGACCTTCCGTGCTTGCACCAGGTTCTGGAGAAAACGAAATCCGTCCGCCCCGGTGGGGCTGACTTGCATGCGTTTGACCTGGCCGGTCAGAAAGGAGGGGAAATAGGCGGGTTCTGTCCGCTTGACCTTGAATTCCACTCCCAGGCCGGTCAGGAGACGGGGTATCCCGACCATTTCCTCTGCAAAGATACGGACCATCTCTTCGTCCACCGTGCCGAAGGATAGCGCCCGGTAATACCGGACAGCCTCTTCGATGGTCTCCGGAATCACCATGGCCCCGGCGCAGACCCCGCTGTTCCCTCCGGGATATCCTAATTTTTCCATGATCAAAACTCGCGCTCCCGCATCATGAGCAGCAATCGCGGCATTCGCCCCGGCGGCGCCATACCCCACGATCAATACATCGGTCTCATAATCCCACTTCGGGAGGATGGGGCGGGGCGTCTTTCGCGGTCTCGTTCGCTTCTTCGCTGCTTCGCCCTTGCCCGCCTTCCGCGCCCGGGAGCTCCGTGGTTTTCCTGTCCCCCGGGCGGACTTCTTCCGGCTCTCTTTCTTGCTCTTCACAGCCATTCTCCCCTCCTCCAAAAAGATATTAAATACAGTCCATAATTTCCCTGACGAACATACATCTTCCGCCCATCAACCCGCAAGCCGCTCGTAGAACCTCTTAAAACCCGGGGCAAAATCCCACCCGTCCACGATGAAATCCAGAACCGCCGGCACACCTTTCCGGGTGGCCTTCAAAGCTCTTCCCAGGGCGCCGCGGATATCCTGTGGTTTTTCCACCCGTTCCCCGTGGCATTGGTTGGCCCGGGCAATCTGGACAAAATCCGGCTGAACTTCATAGTCCGTGGAAATGAAACGGTTCCCGCGTCTTCGCTGACCGAACTTGATCCAGCCCAGGCTGAAATTATTCAAAATTACGTAGGTGACCGGAGCCTTGTGTTGGGCCGCCGTGGCCAGCTCTTTCATGAACATCTGGAAAGCGCCGTCCCCGGTGGTGCACACCACATCCCTATCCGGCATGGCCAGCTTGGCCCCGATGGCCGCCGAACATCCCCCGCCCATGCAGGTCTGCTCTCCCGGGGCCACGCAGGAGTTTATGTTCACCACCTTGTAGTAGGGCCAGTAATAGGACCACAGGTCCTGCGACCCGTTTTCATTCACCAGGATGGCCTCCTTGCCAAAAACCTCATAAAGCTCCCGGACGATCCGCTTGGTTTTCAGGGGTACCGACGAATCGTCCAGGCATTCCTTTCTCACTCGAGCTTCATAGGCCTCCTTGGTTTTGAGCAGCTTCGCCATTCGGGGATTCTGCCTTCCTTTTTTCAACCCGGCCCTCTGAAGCTCCCGGAGAAGGGCCTGCAGGACCAGCTTGATGTCTCCTACAAGGGGAACATCAGGAACCCAGTTCCGGCCCATCTCTTCCGGGTCCAGGTCCACCTGGATATATTTCCCCCCCTTGGGGAAGAACCTCTGCTCTCCCGACTGGAAATCCTCGTTGCGGGATCCCAGGGTGATCAATAAGTCCGCCTCCGCATAAACCTTTTCTCCGATCTCAGAGAAGTAAAGCCCTACGAGGCCGAAAGCCAGGGGATGTTCCTCGGAGAGGATGCCCCTCCCGCAGGGAGTGGTCATGAGGGGCAGGTTCAAAAGCTCTACGATTTTTTTCACTTCCTCGAAGGCCCGCGAGCTGACCGCCCCTCCGCCCGCCACCAGGACCGGCCTTCTGGCTTTGAGCAAAAGAGCCGCTGCCTCCTTGATTTTTTTTGGGTCCCCCGAGGTTCTCAAGGGGTATTCCACGGGCACATAACGGGACGTTTCAGCTTCTTTGGCCCCCGTATCCCGTGGAATGTCCACGTAAACCGGCCCCGGCCTTCCCCGGGTGGCCAGGGAAAAGGCCCGCCCCATGACCCAGGAGATCCGGTCCGGCTCCGTGACCCGCTCGCTCCACTTGGTGACGGGTTTCAGGATGGAAACCTGGTCCAGTTCCTGGAAAGCGCCCATTCCCGCATTGGCCCGCTTGGAGCTGCAGCCGATGGCGATGACCGGAAGGCACGCCGAGTGGGCTTCCAGGATTCCAGGGACCAGGTTGGCCACCCCGGGCCCTGCCGGAGCATAGCAGATGCCCGGCCTCCCGGACATCCGGGCGTACCCCATGGCCATGAAGGGCCCTGCGCTCTCCTCCCGAACCAGGACGGTTTTGATTTCCGGAGTATCATAGAGGACGTCATAGAAAAGCTCCCCCCCGGGCAGGCCAAAGATATACTCCGTCCTTTCCGCCTTCAGCGCCGAGACGATGGCTTGCCAGACATTCATGGGGAAGACCTCCTCTTGCTCAGGGTGGGACTAACCTTATGAACTTTTTCGGGCTTGGGAAAGATGGAGGGAGGATATCACAAAAAGGGGCAATGGTTCATCAATTTTTCTGGGCTTTTTCTATCCTCTGATCAACCTCTCGTGGAAGGCGCGGTCTTGCGGGTCTTGCTTATGGGGAATTTGCTCTCTTCTTCCCCTTACTACACTCAAGCAAGGGGCTGCGCCGATAAAAGGGCAATCGGCCAGAATGCCAGTGGAACGCCAAAATATTCTCCCAACTTTTTCATGGGGGGGGGACCCGGTTTCATGAATTAGGGGACGTTGTTCAAAATATTCAAATTCATATTTACAAGCCACTCGCGATTGTGGTAATAAGAAACGATGCCTCGAAAAGCCAGATTAGACGCCCCCGGCACCCTTCATCATGTTATGATTCGCGGCCTCGAGGGCCGGGATATATTCA